>JBAVUF010000160.1:0-48648 GCA_049696635.1 Acidimicrobiales bacterium
GCCTTCAGCAGTCCGACCCGCCGGGTGCCTTCCGCGAGGCGGCTCCCGACGAGGACCGCCACGCTCGCGAGTGCGAGCAGGCCGAGCAGCACGGTGCCGGTAAAGAGGAAAGCTTGGTCGGTGCGCAGGTAGCCGGCGTCGTCGTAGGCGACTGCGGTCCATGGGTTGAGGAAGGGCGTCGTGGTGTCCACGGGGCCGCCCTTGCTCTGCTGGAGTCCGTTGCTGTAAGCGTTTGCAAATGCGTCGACCGCGCGTGGTGACGCGTCGGACAGCTTGAGGTTCGAGATGTATGAGACCGGGTCGGCCTTGGTTGCGAGGCTTCGCGCCGTCGCCTCGGTGGCCCAAATCAAGCTGTTGCCCGGAAAGCCACGGAACGCCGACGTGACGGCGAAGCCGACTACACGGAAGGGGTGACCGTTCAGCGAGATCGTCTGGCCGAGACGCAAGTTCGCCGTCTCGGCAAAGGAGCGCTCGATCACCACGCCCCCAGGTCGGAGCCACGTCCCATCGGTCACCTTGGGCTGGTCGACGGCGGCCACGCCAGACTCACGCCCTTCGACCTGCACTGATGTATCGATGTCCGTGCTGGCCATGTCGACGCCGACCGGCCCGTTGTCGCCCACGATCGGATAGGGGCCGCTGTCGGCCACCACCCCCTTGGCATGGTTCAGCGCCACGAGCGCGGCGAGGTCCGCCGGCGACGTCACGCCGGTGTAGGGGTCATTTGCACTCTGGGCCACGACGTCGGGCCCATTCGTCGCTGACATGGTCTGTTGATAGGGATTGCTGTTCACGCCGTTCAGCGCGAAGGCCAAGGAAAGCACGGAGGTGGCCGCTGCAATCGCGACCACGAAGAGGATGGCTTGGGCGACATGGTGCCGGAGATCGCTCGCTGCGAGACGGGCGAACAGCAGCGCGCGTCCCCTTGCTCCATGGCGTCGAGTGCCCCTCTGTTGCGTCATGGCGTCCTTCGTTAGTTGATCGGTCACGACAGCCGCTCCCACTCGGCGAAGGTGCCGAGGTGCCCGTGCGAACCACCGGTGAGGTGTGTCTCGTCAACAAACGTGCCGTCGCGCATCGAGATCAAGCGGTCCGCGGTCGTGGCGATCCGCTCGTCGTGGGTGACGATTACCAAGGTGAGACCCTTGACTCGCAAGCTCTCCAATAGTCCGAGCACTTGGAACGCCGAAGCACTGTCCAAGTTGCCGGTCGGCTCGTCCGCAAGCACAATCGCCGGGTCATTCACGAGCGCTCGCGCGATCGCGACGCGTTGACGTTGGCCCCCGGACAGCATCGAGGGAAGGTGTCGCGCGCGATCCGCGAGGTCGACCTCTTCGAGGAGGGCATTGGCGCGTGCGCGAGCCTCGCTCGGCGAATAACCGGCGAGGAGGGCTGGTAGCTCGACGTTCTCCTGAGCGGTGAGCTCGTCCATCAGGTGGAAGGCTTGGAAGACAAATCCGATCTCGTCGCGGCGGAAGTACGCGAGGGCGCGTTCGGAGAGCTCCTCGACGCGTCGTCCCGCGACCGTCAGCTGACCAGCGCTCGGACGATCAAGACCGCCGATCAGGTGGAGCAGCGTTGATTTGCCACAGCCGCTCGGGCCCATCACCGCCACGGCTTCACCGCGGATCACGTCGAGATCGACCGAGTCGAGCGCGCGCACCAAGCCTTCGCCACTGCCGTAGTCCTTGCGCAAACCCTTGGCGTGCACGAGCACGGTGGTCGAGTCGTTCATTTCGCAGTACCCCGTTTCGTCCAGGTCATCTCGCAGGCTTGCAACCAGCGCAGATCGGCTTGCAGGCGCAGCACGATGCCCTCGAGGAGCAACGCCGCGTCGGAATCCTTTGCCTCTTCCATCACCGCGCGCCCCACTTCTCGGAGACGCCGCAGGAGGTCGCGACGTTGCGCGTCGATGAGGCTGATCGGGTCGGCGAGCGCGCCATGCGCGGCGGCGATGAGCTTCATGTGGAACTCGGCGAGGTCTGGCCGCGGCCAGCTCACGTCCGACATCCAGGCCGTCACCCGCTCCTGTCCGTCAGGAGTGAGGCAGTAGACCTTGCGATCGGAGCGCTGGGTCGGCGCTTCGAGCCGCTGAACGAAGCCACCCTTCTCCAACCGGGAGAGGGTGACGTACATCTGTGCTTCGTTGATCCCTTCAGCCACCGGTCCAAGAGCCTGAGCCAGACGAGTCCGCAGCTCATACCCGTGGGACGGCTCCTTCGCCAGCATCGCCAGTACGACTTCCTGCTGCACTCTCAACCTCCCCTAACGGTTTAGTATACTAAACCGTTAGGGGAGGTTGGTCAAGGTCGGTTTCCAACCTTCCAGGCGGTCGGCGAAGGTGCGAAGCCTTAGTGACCCACGCGGAACATCACCTTGCGATGCATCGCCAGCAGATGTATCGTAACCGATGTGAATGCACAAGATGTCTTCCAACTCGGTCGGTGGCTGATGAAGATCGGCGAAGAAGCAATGCGTCCAAAGGGTGCTCCGGCCACCGCTCCGGGCGCGCGGCTGATCTTGATGAACGTCTTTGCATCGCAAGAAAGTTCCATCAGCGAGATTGCAACCCAGACGGGTCTGCCGCAGAGCTATGTCTCCGAGACGGTGGCAAAGTTCCGTGACCTCGGCGCCTTTGAAACTCGGTCCGATCCCTCTGATGGGCGTCGGACCCTTGTGCGAGTGAGCGAGAGCATTCCAAAAAAGGTCGCGCAGTTGGGTTCGGTGTCGGCAGATCAGGCGCTCATCGAAGCATTCGGGGAAGTCGATTTGGCAAGGGGGATGGAACTCGTCGCCGGTCTTGATGCGGCAGCCACCCAGTTGAAGACGACGCGAGGCCGACCCGGTTCGCCAGCGCATCGAATTGCTAGCGCGGGCGATGGCGAGAAGTAATGCACGGGATGTTGGGAGGTCTTCGCCTCTATTTCATTCGCGTTCATCCGGTCGTACGAGTGCTTCTTGGTTTCGGGCTTGTCGTTGTTGGTATTGGAATGCTGGTGGTCGGCGCAGGACATGGCCCAGGACTCATCATCGTGGGCTCGGTGATTGTGGTTGGAACGATTTCCAGTGTGCTGAGCGCGATGCGTGATCGTCGAATTGCCAAGCGCCACGACCGAGCATGACGAATGGCACGGGCGCGTTGGTGGGTAGACGGTCTGAAATAGGCCGCAGCACGTAGGCCTTGCCCGTGGCTTCACTCGCTCCGATCACCAGGTACTTCATGGAAAAAGCAACCGGATCAATTCGTCAGCTTCGATCGAACAGCGGTCTCCACTGCATGGCGAGCCGTGCCATGCTGGAGGAGCAACGGGAGCTCGGGGTGGCCGGGCTGAGAGGGTCCGAGGCGCGATGCGCCACGGGACCGACCGTCGAACCTGATCCGGGTAATGCCGGCGAAGGGAGGCTGAAGGTGGAAAGCGTTCGTCGTCGAATTCATGTGATTTCACCCGCGTTTGGTGTCGAGGTTCCTTTCGAGGAGGTCGCGCTGAGCGCTCCGCCCGGAACGGTTGATGGTGGAGAGGAAGGTTCCGTTCGCCTCTACGACACGAAAGGCCCGGGGTCTGAACCAGAGTGTGGTCTTCCGCCGCTCCGTCACGCGTGGATCGAGAGGCGCGGAGACACGGAACAGCACGATGCGCGCGTAGCAACACTGCGTGACAACGGGCGAGCTGCAGTGCGGCGCGCTGGGTCGGATCAATCACTATCCGCAGACGCATGGCCCGGTAGCTCGCGTCGACCGCGGCGCGCTCGCGCCGGGGGCACGGTCACCCAGTTGCACTATGCGCGTCGTGGTCAGATCACGCCTGAGATGGAGTTCGTCGCGCTGCGCGAAGGCGTCGAGGCGGAGTTTGTACGCGACGAGATCGCTTCGGGTCGGGCAATCCTTCCGGCGAATGTGAACCATCCTGAGTCCGAGCCGATGGTCATTGGCCGAAACTTCCTCGTGAAGGTCAACGCCAACATCGGCAACTCCGCTGTCACTTCCTCAATCGACGAAGAGGTCGACAAGCTCACCTGGGCGACGCGTTGGGGCGCCGACACGGTGATGGACCTCTCCACTGGGCCTGACATCCACACCACGCGCGAGTGGATCGTACGGAACTCGCCGGTGCCGATCGGCACGGTCCCGATCTACCAAGCGCTGGAGAAGGTCGATGGCGTGCCGGCCGAGCTCACGTGGGAGCTCTATCGCGACACGCTCATCGAACAGGCCGAGCAAGGCGTCGACTACTTCACGATCCATGCCGGGGTGCTCTTGCGCTACGTGCCGCTCACGATCAAGCGCGTGACCGGGATCGTGAGTCGCGGCGGTTCGATTTTGGCCTCGTGGTGCTTGGCGCATCACCAAGAGAACTTTCTCTACACGCACTTCGAAGAGATTTGTGAGCTGATGGCCGCCTACGACGTCGCGTTCTCACTCGGTGACGGACTGCGACCGGGTTCGATTGCCGACGCCAACGACGACGCGCAGTTCGCAGAGCTCGACACACTCGGCGAGCTGACGAAGATCGCCTGGCGCCACGACGTGCAGGTGATGATCGAAGGCCCCGGTCACGTGCCGCTGCACAAGATCAAAGAGAACGTTGATCGACAGCTCGAGGTCTGTCACGAGGCGCCCTTCTACACACTCGGCCCGCTCACGACCGATATCGCTCCCGGCTACGACCACATCACCTCCGCGATTGGTGCGGCGATGATCGGCATGTACGGCACGGCGATGCTCTGCTACGTCACCCCGAAGGAGCACCTCGGTCTACCGGATCGCGAAGATGTGAAGCAGGGGATGATCGCCTACAAGATCGCCGCGCACGCGGCCGACCTCGCGAAGGGACACCCCGGCGCGCAGGCGCGCGACGACGCGCTGTCGAAAGCGCGCTTTGATTTCCGCTGGGAGGATCAGTTCAATCTGTCACTCGACCCGGAAACCGCGCGTGCCTTTCACGACGAGACGCTTCCGGCGGAGCCTGCGAAGACCGCGCACTTCTGCTCGATGTGCGGACCGAAGTTCTGCTCGATGCGGATCAGTCACGACTTGCTGCGCGACGCCGCGGCGCTCGGTGCCGATGATGACGTATTCGTCGAAGTGGGGATGACGAAGAAGGCCGAGGAATTTGTCGCGGGTGGCTCCGATATTTACCGTTGAACCGAGGTTGGAGTTCAGAGCACGATGACAGGAGGTCTCGATGCCAAAGTTCCTCACGATTGGCTACGGCGATCAGGCTGGCTACGACCGAACGGGCGAGGAAGTGAAAAATGCGGCCCACGCACATGATGCGGAGCTCCTTGCCAGCGGAGCGCTGATGGCCCGTGCCGGGGCACCGGTACAAGTGCGCAATCACGAGAACGCAGGTGTTCAGACACAGCTGGTTGCCTTTATGCAGTCGGAGCTACCGATCGCAGGATTTATGGTGATCGAGGCAACCAATGCCGACGAGGCAATCCAACTCGTTGCGAAGACCCCGTGCGCAGTTGCTTACGGCGTGGTCGAGGTTTGGCCGCTTGTGATGTCGTAGGCGCGCTGCTGATGCTGGTTCCGGGCGAGCATCACCTTGGTAAAAAATGCCGCCCGGATCGTCGCTCGTCGTGGTAGCGCACGCTACGACAGGCCCGTATCAGATGGACATAATGGACAAAGTGCCCAACGGAACCGCACGTGAGAGATTTATAGGCGTCTACCTGGACGTTTCCCATAACCTTGCCAAGGTGAGGGTCGCGGGTTCGAGTCCCGTCGTCCGCTCCAAAAACGGGTCTTCGGATTCTGGCGGGGGTCGAACGTGTTCATCGAACGACGATCGATCCGAGCACCCGCCAGTTCGGCTTGCCTGCATAGAGCAACGCCCGGATCCGGTAGTTCTCGAAGTTCCTGAAGCCGAAGCCGATCCGCTTGATGCGCTTCACAAGATTGTTGAGCGCTTCGGTCGGTCCGTTGCTCACCTTGGCGAGGTGGTAGTTGCAGATCTTGTCGAACCAGCGCTCGATCGTTTTGCCGAGACGCTGGATCTCGGGTGGCATCGCCTTCTTGAGACAGTGGGACACGAGCTCTGAGAGCAGCTTTTTCGCCTCGTCGGCATCGTCGGTCTTGTAGAAGTCACGCAGGCGCTCTTTCACCCGATAGGCGATCGCCACCTCGGCACCCGGATCGCCGAGTGCGAGCAGCGACCACAGGCGCTCGCTCCGCTCTGTGTCGAGCTTCTCCTCGCCCATTAACAGCGTCCGCCTCACCCGATACAAAGGGTCGTCTTTTCGCCCGCGGTGATGGAGCTGTTCGATCTGCACCCGCCGGCGGATCTCGTCGAGACAACGATTGGCGAGTGAGACGGCGTGGAAGGAGTCGACCACCTGGTGAGCCTTCGGCAGAACGACCGAGTAGACCGCCGCGTAGGTGGCCGACATGTCGAGTGCTCCGAATCTGATTCGCTCCTTCCAGCCCTTTTCCTGCTTGTGCAAAAAGCCCGCCACCTCGGTGAAGTTGCGCGAGGGCAGGATGTCGATGATCTGGTGGTGCTCGACGTCACAGACGGTCGTCGCGTAGTCGCGATGACTGTGGGATGAGAGCTTCACGAACGAGGTCTCGTCTAATCCGATCGCCGTCGTCTTGTTCAGCCGCTTGCGATCCGCCGCCAAGAGCGCTTTGCCGTAGGTGGTGACGGCGTCGTTCACGGTGTGCCAGTCACAGTCGAGCTCTTTTGCCACCTCCGAGACCGTCCGTCCGCCGCCGACCTGCATCGTCGCCCACTTGGCGGCCCGGGTCGTGAGCAGACAGTTCTTTGCCGCGATGCGGTGGTCTTTGAGGACGAATGACCTCCTTTCACAGTCCGGTTCGACGCAGCGCATGCGGTGCTTTTTCCACGAAAGGCGCATCGGCGTGCCATAGACGGGGAGATCGATGTAGGTGACGACGGGACGCTCTTTCACCTCGGTGTGACCACGACAGGAGGGGCAGCGGACGTCGCCAACTACCTGCTCGATCAGCAACTCGACGTCCGGCCCGCGGCGTTTGTAGTGCAGGACCCGGACGTCTTTGAGGCCCACCAGCGCCTGGAGGATCTCGCTAGCGTGCGTGAGGACGAAGGTGCTTCGTGTTTGGTTGGTCACACTCCAAGCTTGGAGCGCCTTCGTTTCACTTTTCGAACCCGGCCCGAGCGCGGGCTAGCCGCTAACTCCCCGCTGAGATCCGAAGACCCCCAAAAACTCGCAGGTCACACTCGCAGGTCACACTCGCAGGTCACACTCGCAGGTCACTCGCAGGTCACTCGCAGGTCACTCGCAGGTCAGGGGCGGGTCAGGGCACCGTTTTCGTTTCCTCGCGCCGTGGGTCCATTTAGCGCAGTCCATATAGCGCGATGTCTGGCGGGTCCTGGGACTTGACACATATAGCGCGATGCGAGGCAGTTGGAATTGACCTGGAATTGACCTGGACGTTTCGATGCGATCATCACTACGCACAGGTTTGATGCCGGATCCCCCTGAGCGGTCAGCCGCACGATTTCAATCTTCAGCTGGCGCACTGTGGTGATGACGTCCGACTTGGTAGCGGTTCGTAACCGTTCCACGAAGACCGACCACGCGAAGCTCTGTGCCGGCCACGTTACTGAGCTTCGTGTCCGGAGCTGCATCGCCGCCTCACCGCGGTGAGCGCCAAGCACAGGATGGACAAAGAGCTTCATCGAGCACCACCTGAAGCTCCACCTGGGGCGACCCTCAAGAGGAGCGATCCGCGGGCTGCGTGACGCGAGAATGTCAGGTGGTGAAGGCGCCAAGTAGTCGAGACGGCGCAGTGGACGAAGTTGTCGCGGCTTTACGGCTCCGCATTGTCGAGCTGGAGGCTGAGAACGCGCGATTGCGACAGCTTCTCGATCACGACCACGCAAATCGCGGGCGATCCATCGCAACTTGGAGCCCGCGGCTCGTTGACCTCTCGCCATCGATACAGCGAGCTCCGGTTGACCACACCTCATCTCCGGCGGAAAAAGTCGCGCTCTTTCGCTCGCTTTTCCGGGGTCGCGAGGACGTCTACGCGATCCGCTGGGAGAACGCCAGGACCGGAAAGCACGGCTGGAGCCCAGCAGTGCGCGGTGGTGCAGCGAATGCTCGCAGACCGGACAGAGAGCTACTGCCGCTCACTGATGACGTCGTCACCGGTCATCTCCGCGGCGAGATCGAGATCGGCATGTATCCCCTTCTGCGCGATGACCATTGCGCCTTTCTCGCCTGCGACTTCGACGGCGCGAGCTCGGTGCTCGATGCCCTTGCCTTTCGCGACGCGGCGACCGCATCGGGCGTACCTTCCGCGATCGAGAGGTCTCGATCGGGTGCGGGCGCGCACGTCTGGATCTTCTTTGCCCAGCCCGTTCTGGCTGCGGACGCGCGGCGGATCGGCTTTCACCTCCTCCGGGAGGCGATGGCGGCTCGGGTAGAGCTTGATCTCTCGAGTTACGACCGTTTCTTTCCTGCGCAGGACCTACTGCCGAAGGGGACTTACGGAAATCTCATCGCGCTTCCGCTCCACAGTCGGCATCGTCGGCACGGCGCAACGATTTTCCTGGACCCAAAGACGCTTGATCCCTACGGCGATCAGTGGGAATTTCTTTCGTCGCTCCAATTGATGTCTGCCGAGCAAGTTGGCTCACTGGCGGCGCAGCTCGAGGATGTCGGAGCCGGACCGGAGGCCGCCACGTACCGCCGGTCGCGACTTGCGACGGCGAATGACGTCAAGCCACCAGAGCGAGTGGTCGCGAAGGCCGGCGCGATGCTCGTCATCGACCGAATTGGACTTCCTCCCGCATTGGTCGCGTCACTCAAGCACCTAGCGTCGCTGCACAACCCGAAGTTCTACGAGAACGAGAGCCTCCGGTTCTCGAACCACGACACGCCGCGCTTCATTCGTTGCTACCAGGAGAGCCTCGGTGAGCTACTCGTGCCTCGAGGCCTCGAAGAACAGGCAAGCGCGATCGTTCAAGCAGCGGGGAGCCGTCTCGAGGTCCGCAAGGATGCGCCGCGAGCACAGCCTCAAGGCTTCGAGGTCAGCATCGCGCTGACACCAGAACAACAACGCGCGTTCGATGCGCTCGCCGGCCACGACCTCGGGGTGTTCGTCGCGCCGCCCGGAGCTGGCAAGACAGTGCTCGCGTGCGCGCTGATCGCCCATCACGACACACCAACCCTTGTGATCGTCGACCGCACGCCGCTCCTCGATCAGTGGCGAGCGCGTCTCAGCTCGCATCTGGGGCTCTCGGCAAGAGAGATTGGGCAATTGGGCGGCGGTCGCGACCGTCAGATCGGCAAGGTCGATCTCGCGATGGCACAGAGCCTTGCTCGACGAGAGGACCTCGATGAACTCACGGCCGGCTACGGCTTCGTCGTGGTCGATGAGTGCCATCACGTCCCGGCGGTCACGTTTGAACGATGCGTTCGGCAGATACCCGCACTTCGATGGCTCGGCCTGACTGCGACGCCGTACCGCCGTGACGGATTGCAAGGTCTCATCAACATGTACTGCGGGCCGACGCGCGATGACGCGACCAAGCGTGACGCCCGCAGAGAGGCAATGCGGCTCCATCTGGTCGTTCACGAGACCCGACATGCTGAAGTCGATGACGGGCTCGGTATCCAGGAGACCTTTCGGCTGCTGGTCCAAGACGACGATCGCACCGATCAGATCTCTGCCGACGTGGTCGCCGCCAGAGATCGCGGGCGCAATTCACTCGTCCTGACACAGTGGACGGAACATCTTGAGAGGATCGTCGAGTCACTCAATCGAAAGGGCGTCCAGGGCTTGGTACTCCGCGGGGGTATGGGCAAGAAGGCACGGGCAGCGGTCGTCGATCGTCTTACCGAGATGGGACTCGGCGCGGGCGAAGTACTCGTGGCGACCGGTGGCTATCTGGGCGAAGGTTTTGACTGCCCGCAACTCGACGCGCTCTTCCTCGCGTTTCCGATCGCCTACAAGGGGCGGCTCATTCAGTACGTCGGTCGGGTCATGCGCGTTGCGCGTAGGAAAACGGTTGTCGAGGTCCACGACTATTTGGACCGACAAGTGCCGGTGCTCCAACGGATGCACGGGAAGCGACTTCCCGTTTTTCGCGATCTCGGCTTCTTGTCGGCAGACTCCCAGCTCGAGGGCGCCCGCCTGCCCGGGGTTAGGTGACGACGTGGTCCAAACAGATTGCACCGCGCCATGGAGAGTTCGACTTCGTTGCGGTCGATCTGGCGCGGCCGGAAGCGAGGAGAGACGGGCTCTGCGCGTTGGTATCCCGTTTCGAACGCGTGCTCTGCATCACCCGTAGATTCAGAGGAGAACTGCTCCGAGTGCGTCCGCGGTCCTCGGAAGTCCGCGCTGACGAACAATGTCGATCGCGTCCGTCATCGTTGTGGGTGGTTTGCGAAGATCGTTCACTTGCTCTTGGAACACTGTCGCGACAACTGCGGGATTGAGATCGAATAGTCCCAACACGAACTCGTCCGGATGCACGGCTTCGATGTCGAACGGAACCAGTGCCTCTTCGGGGAAATCCGAGAGGTTCTCGGTAACGATGGCTTGGGCTTGCGCCTTGATTGCACAGGCAACGACGTGACGATCCTTGGGGTCTGGAAGGACGACCGCGTCGATCAATTGCCGGAAGTCCGTCACGAGGCAGTCGGCCACTGATTCGTTCATCATCTCCCGTGTGCGTTGCAAGCGATGTTCGTCGAGATCGGGCCGCCGGCGCAGAATCGACCGCACCATTTCGTCCAGAATCTCGTCGGACCGGTGGGCACGGAAATTCAGCTGCCGCTTGGTCGCGCAGCGGATTAACAGATCTCGGATTGCTGGATCGTGCAGCACACAGGCGTCGTAAACGACGACGTAGGCCACGAACCGACCTACGACTTGTAAAGGCCGAGCTCTTCCGCCTCCCGTGTCAACGTGCGTTGCCTCTCGCGGCGTTGTTCCTCGTCCGCTCGTTGGTAAGCCAGAAGATCGGCCAGCCGAACCCGGCGGTGCGTGCCGACCTTCCGGTAGGGAAGGGCACCCGCTTCGAGGAGACTGATTAGATAAGGTCGAGAGACGTTGAGCAGCTCCGCTGCCTGTTGCGTGGTGAGTTCTTGATGAACCGGAGCCACCACAACCGCGTTGCCCCTCGCAAGCTCGTCGAGCACATCGATGAGGAGCCTGAAAGCAGGTGCGGGGATGTTTACCTTCGTCTCAGGTGCATCGTCGACCACGAGCACGACGCGTCCGGACGGTGTCGGGTGGCGTCGTAGGTGGGTTGCCAACGCCTCGGCAGCGTCGGCAGCCCAGGCAGTGGTCTCATCATCTGGGATTGTCAGGTCTTGCAAATTTACGGCGGGCATGTCGCGAGTCTGACACAGGGATATATCAAACGCAATAGACGAAACAAACGAATCAGACGAAACCGGGTCGGTCAGGTCACCGAACGCCAGCACGTAGCAGACCCGTCTACAACAAGGCGCAGGTATTCGGGCCACCTCGGTGGACTGTCGGGGCGACTCAGCCGCCCTCCAGGCCGCGCAAGGCAACTAGCTGGACGTTCGCAAGCACCTGCCAAGGTGAGGGTCGCGGGTTCGAGTCCCGTCGTCCGTCGTCGTCCGTCGTCGTCCGTCGTCCGCTCGATGTCCGTATCGGTCTGAGTATCGGTCTGAGGTGACCCGGATTGATTCCATGGCCGAGATGCTCTTTGAACTCCTCCATGTGTCAGCCGTTGTGAATGAGGATTGTGGCCCAGATGTGGCGCAGGTCGTGAAACCTCAAGCCTTCGGGTAACGCATTGGCGACTCGGCCCTCTTCAACTGCCCTCATTCGAGCCTTGCGAACTGCAGGGCGAAAATGTCGGCCATTGAAATTCTTGTAACGAAGTGGTCGGATTGAAATACGTCTATCAAGCTGTTCGGTGGTTACGAACACCGAGCGGACCTTGGTGCGGCTTTCCTCTCGAGCTGACGGACGATTAAGACCGACCGCATTGTCAGGGATCTGGAGCGCGAAACTGAATCAGTCAATCGACGACTCGGGTCCTGATGTGTCGGATCTCCAATCGACGTCTGACAGTTCGGCCAGGGCAAGGACCAGAGCATGGGTGCCCTTTTGGCCCCGCCCTTGTCCACTCGCGGCGATGTAAAGCTGCTCGGCGAGGGCGAGCCCGGGCAAAGAAAGGTTCATTCGGCGAGCCTCACCAAGCGCGATGCCAAGATCCTTGACGAAGTGCTCAATCTTGAATCCGGGCTCAAAGTCGCCTCGTAGAACGCGTGGACCGTAATTGGTAAGGGAAAATGACGCAGCTCCTCCGCTGCCAATCGTGTCGATAACCCTTGAGACGTCCAAGCCTGCCCGGAAGGCATATAGCAATGCCTCGCACACCCCTACCATGCCGGAGGCGATCGCGATTTGATTGACCACCTTTGTGTGCTGACCAGCACCCGGTCCACCTTCGAATGTCGCCTTGCCGAGCCGCTCGAAGATCGGTCGGGCCTGGTCGAACACTTCTTGCCTCCCACCCACCATGATCACCAACGTCGCGTTGCGAGCGCCGATGTCTCCTCCTGAGACCGGGGCATCGAGAGAGTCGACGCCCTTGAGCAAGGCTGCGTCGTAAATCTCTCGTGCGAGCTGTGGCTCGCTCGTTGTCATGTCGATGATCGTCGTTCCCGCTTTCGCCGAGCCGAGCACTCCTCGGTCTCCGAGGATCACCTCGCGGACATCGGCTGGATATCCGACCATCGTCACCACCACAGCCGCGCCGTCGGCCGCTTCTTGAGGGGATTCACACCACTGTGCGCCCGCGTCGATCACGACCCGAGCTCGCTCCCTGGTCCGATTGAAGACTCTCACGGGATAACCGGCAGCTAGTAGGTGCAGGCACATCGCGGCACCCATCACGCCTGTGCCGATCCACGCCACGCTCGATCTCTCTTCGCTCACCACGGTCACTTCTCCCGAGGTCTCCTTTCAGGCGTGCTGCACTTCAATGATGAGTCCACGTCTATCCGATCAATACTTATACGCGACGAAGCTTGAAGGTTTTGCTGGCTGCATCAAAGACAGGTCAACAACGACTTGCGAGAAGTGCCCACCTGAAGCGCGCATCGTTGGTCACTCCTAAAGCAGGACCGTTACCCGTTACCCCAGCCCTGCGCTTCGGCGGCGGTAGCGGACCGATGTGTGAAACCGGCGGGGATTGGAGCGTTTAGCAGAGCGCGGTTCGCTTCGGTCGCGGACAACCAGTGGAACTCGCCCTGCGAGACGATCTTTCCGTTGACTCTGACCGCCAGCCGTAACGGGAGGTACTCGTCGAATCGACCCAGAAGTCAAGAGACGTGTTGCCAGGGCTCGAAGACGTGGCCGTAGACGAGAGTTCGGTGGCCCGCCGCCCATTGATGATGGTGTTGCCGACGATCGCGACGATGCCGCTCTTCAGATAGTGCTCGATGACAGACGCGACCTTTTGCGACACGCCGCGCGCTGGGAGAACACCCGCAGCGGCAAGCACGGTTGGAGCCCTGCGGTGCGCGGCAGCGTACAGAGCGCTCGCAAGCCAGATCGAGAGCTACTGCCGCTCGCAGATGACGTCGCTACGCTCAGGTTGTCGGCGATAACGAGATCAGGATGAGTGCCCTGCTGCGAGATGATCGTTGCGACTTCCTTGCGAGCGACTTCGACGGCGCTGGCTCGGACCCGTACAGGTTTCCCGCGGCGGCAATCACCGTATCTTCGCTCTCGTTCGACGTGGACGCGGCGAAGGTCCGTCACCGCGCCGAGCACGTCGTGAACACCGTCCGCGATATCACTCGATCGCTCGGCGCCCCCTCACTCGGACGCGCGTCATAGACATACAGCCCGTGGCGCTCTCACCTGAACGGCGGGACCAGGATCTCGAGCGCCTCGTCGCCCGCCCGCTCGATGTCCTCGTCGTCGGCGGGGGGATCACCGGGGCTGGTGTGGCGCTCGACGCGGCCAGCCGCGGACTGTCGGTCGGCATCGTCGAGGCGCGCGACTGGGCGTCCGGCACATCGAGCCGTTCGAGCAAGCTCATCCACGGCGGTCTTCGCTACTTAGAGATGCTCGACTTCCGCCTGATCCACGAGGCCCTGAAGGAGCGCGGCCTGTTGCTCGCGCGGATCGCGCCGCACCTCGTCCAGCCGATCGCGATCCTCTATCCGCTGCGTCGGCCCGTGATCGAGCGGGCGTATGTCGGCGCGGGTGTCGCTCTATATGACCTACTTGCCTCGTCGAGCGCAACGACTAGGGGCCTGCCTTTCCATCGGCATCTCTCCCGGAACAGCGCGCTCAAGGTCGCCCCAGGCCTTCGGCCCGGCGCCCTCGCGGGCGCGATCGAGTACTACGACGCCCAAGTCGACGATGCCCGCTTCGTCATCGAGACCGTGCGCACCGCGGTCGCGCTTGGTGCGATCGCAGTGAGCCGCGCAGAGGTCCTCGGGTTCGCCCGAGAGGACGGGCGCGTCGCGGGGGCGGTTGTTCGCGGCCTTGAGAGCAGAAACGAGCACCACGTTCGCGCTCGCACCACCGTTGTCGCGACGGGACCTTGGACCGAGGAGACCGAAGCGCTCGCCGGCCACGAGCACGCCGTGCGGGTTCGGCCCTCGAAAGGCGTCCATTTACTCGTCCGCCGGGACACGGCGGCAAACTGAACTGGATAGTCGAGCGCACGACGCGTGTGCGCCGCCCGCGGCGAGGTGTCTACGTTTCTCGCCCCGTCGCGGGCGTTTCCGTTCGGGACAAACGGCGCGCGTTCTAGTCCATGCCGTTCGTCCCGGATACTTCTGAACGATTACTTGAAGACAATTACTCGGCCCTCGTCTCGTCTACTCAGTCGCTTGGCATTGCGTTAACTTCCAGTTCACTGCCTGGCTCCCCCCGAACAACGGATGTCCATCTGGAGAATGATGGAAATTCAATCCCTGCGGACGATGACAGACGATCTTCGCCAGCTCACGATGGAGTGAGGCAAGAACGGAACATATAAGTTCCGAGCATGCGGATGAGCTGAGCTGGAGGCAACGGTGATCAATCGCCTGACATCTCGGCACGGTCGGAGTGTGGTGCGTTACTTGGCGGTGGGTCTCGCGCTGACTGTGGCGACCGCCGTCAGCGCGGCGGATCCTGCGACGACTGCGTCTGCCTCTTCCAAACCGGCCCGTAGCTCGACCGCCGACTGCAGTTCGCTGGCGACCTGCTACACACCGCACGATCTGCAAGTCGCCTACGGCATCCTGCCGTTGCTCGACCGCGGGATCAACGGCAGAGGCGAGACCATCGTCCTCCCCGAATTGGCTGAGCCGCAGTTCCCGCTTCCGACGAGCGACATTCGCCAAGACCTCGCCGCATTCGACAAGTTGTTCGGCCTCACGCGGGCGAACCTACGGTCGGTGACGACCCTTGCCCCCGGGGCGTCACCGTGGCTGGCAAATGGCGAAGAAGTGCTCGACACCGAGGTGGTGCACGCCATCGCGCCGGGGGCCGCGATTGTCGAAGTCCTCGTCCCCGCAACCTCTCTCAACAGCATCGCAAATGCGGTTGCTGCCGCCGTCTCGGCAGTGAAGCTCGGTTCCTCGCTCGGGGGAGTCATCTCGATCAGCGCCGCTGGTCAGACCGGCGGTGAACACTGCGACACCCATTCCCAAGTCGCCGCGCTGCACGCGGCCTTGCAACTCGCCGCGAAGGAACACGTGACGGTGGTCGCTGCATCCGGCGACGTCGGAGCCGTCGGCGAACCCTGCCAATTGATAAAGGGCTTGATCGGAGGTGTTTTCGCCCCGGTGAAAGAGGTCAACTTGCCGGCTGAGGATCCACTCGTGCTCGCCGCCGGAGGGACGACCCTAACCCTCAACCGCAAGACGGGCGCTTATGAAGGCGAAGTCGCTTGGGGGCTGCCATTCGGAGACCCGGGCACTCAGTTCCAGGGGTCAGGCGGCGGCCTCGGGCACGTTTTTTCCCGGCCCGACTATCAGAACGGTGTGCCCGGCATCGGCGCGTACCGGGGGGTGCCTGACGTGGCCGCGAACGCCTCCCCGAGTCCCGGGTTTCCGGTTGTCACGAGCACCCGCAGCGGCCAGTACATGATCACTGGCCACGGAGGCACGAGCGCGAGCGCCCCGACGTGGGCAGGCATTGTCGCTCTGGCCAACCAGTATGCCGGGCGCCACCTGGGCTTCGTGAACGCGGCGATCTACCGCATCGCCCGCAGCCCCCTTTACCACAAGGCGTTCCACGACATCACGAACGGGAACAACTCGGTCAGTTTCCCGCCGAAGACGATCAAGGGCTACCGAGCGACATCGGGATGGGACGCCGTAACGGGCTGGGGCAGCCCCGTCGCAAGCGCGCTCGTACCCTTGCTCGTTCGTGACGTCCATCCTGACGACGCCAACGGACTGTGAGAAACATTGTGACGTGCGAAGCGACCCGACCGCTCTGTCATCGCGCCGTAATTGTGAACAATCAATTGGGTTCTATTAAACGCGAGTCGTGTTCACTCGAACTCCTCCGGGGCGTACCCTCCCACCAGGCGCCCGCATTCGTTCAAACTGGCTATGAAATGGGGCGAATGCGACGCAGCGTTCGGAAATACCGGCTTTAGTGATATCGAACACAGGCCCATAGGAATCGGTTGGTGGGGTCGGGGAAATTCGGCACCCCATGGGAGCGCATGCACCGGGCGAGCTTCAGGTCGCCGTTCAGCACCTGTTGCACCAGGGCGCGTGGGCAGTCGCTGTTCACCATGCATTGGTGTTCTTGTTGTTGGATCGACCCCCTCGCGGGCGCGGATGAACACACTGCTTAATTGTGCAGATATATGTGCGCGATTAGTCAGGCACCAGCTTCGAGACGCTCCTTCAGCCGCCGCTGGTCTTGTGGCACCAATTTTCTCGACTGGCTTCGTGCTATCGGCGCTACGAGCTTGCCGAGCAAACCGTGTCCTTGAAGGTCGAGTTCTATGGTGACTCTTGAACTGCCTGTCCCGACAGGATCGACGGTCACCGTTCCGACAGGTCGCACTGGTCCGTTCGTGCCTTTGAAGGAAGCCCTTCTCGGAGGGTCGTGCTCCGTGATCTCGTACGTGACGCTCCGCTTGCCACCTGGCACCTTGCGGACGTCTGTTACGCGGGTGCCAACGCGCGTGGGTCCATCGGTTTCTTTCTTTGAGCTAACGATCTGGGACTCAAATTCGCCGTGTCGTTCTAGCTGATCGAGATAGGCGAACACGTCCGCAGGAGTACGTGCGATCTCCACACTGTTCACGATCTTTGGCATGTTCGTGAGCGTGACGGTTGGAACATGAAAAGTCAATAAGGGATTAGGAGGCGGCGTAGGTTCCACAGCTATCTGTCTCCGATTAATAGAGTTCAAGTAAATGCGGAAGTCTTCGCAATCCACGACAGACAGTTCGTCTGGTGGATGCCGATTCGCCGTCGGCGCTCGGCTCCGGGAATCGGGTGCAGTCGACTTCCGAGAGCAAGACTGTGCGAATGACGAATCCCAGCTACTCAGAGTCGACCGTGATCGCCCGTCCGGCAGAGTTGCTCTATGACATGGTCTCCGACGTCACTCGAATGGGCGAATGGAGTCCAGTTTGCAAAGCCTGCTGGTGGGACGAGGGCGATGGCCCCCGAGTGGGTGCTCGGTTCACAGGTCGCAATGAGACCTCTGAACGAACGTGGGAAACACGTTCGGAAGTCGTGGCGGCAGATCGAGGGCGCGAATTCGCGTTTGTCGTTGGTGACTCATGGGTTCGTTGGGGCTACACGTTCACCCCGGATGAAGGTGGGACGAAGGTCACTGAGTCATGGGAGTTCCTCCCGGCTGGTATCGCACGATTCGAGCAGCGATTCGGTGGTGACGCTCTCGCCCAGATTGCTGATCGAACCGAGGCTGCCCATCAGGGGATTCCAGCGACCCTTTCTGCAATCAAGAGGGCAGCAGAATCGGGTGGCGCTACGTGATCGTGCAGATATGTGAGTTCATTTAATTCAGTTCAAGTAAACGCAGGTCCGGCGACTGCACAGCTGCACAGCTGCGCGTCAAGCGCTAATGCGAGCCATTCGTAACGTGCTCGCGACAAAGCTTCCGACGAGAATCGGGTCATCGCAGAGAGAGCTAACCGATCGGGTCGCCACGAGCATCCGCACGACGAGCCGAACCGTCACGATGACGAGCACGGTTTTGGCCACTTTTTGCGCGACTTGATCGCACCTCACTCGCACGACGCAACCGACTCACTCGATCAGGCGCTCGAATCCAGCACCGATGGGATTCGAGCGGTTGCCTTGTGGCTCGTCATTCTCCTCGTCACGGCCGGGATCGAAGCTCTCGTCGTGGCGGCGACCGGATCGGTAGCCCTCCTCAGCGACACTCTTCACAATGCTGCCGACGCGCTAACAGCCGTGCCGTTGTGGCTCGCGTTCACCTTGCCAAGGTGAGGGTCGCGGGTTCGAGTCCCGTCGTCCGCTCGAAGAACTCCCAGCTCAGAAGCCTAATTCAGCATCGTTTGAGGCATTGATTTGCGGATAACGGTCCTTCTTGACCCAACTGTGACCCAACTGTGACCCAAACGAGTCGCCGAGGCAAGCGCTAACGGGAAAGTTCGGCGAGAGCATCGGCGATCATTCGATCTCGGTCCTCGGCATGATCACCGGCGAACGATTTTCCCAGGCAGTTGGCGAGCTGAGAAGATCTGGGGTGCGCCGTGGTGGGAAGCCGGAGTACTCGAAGACGTCCGAGAAGGACGCCGTGACGAAAACCATCTCCGACGCAGATTCGCGACACCCCGTCAACTGCAGCTTCTGTGGCAAGTCGCAGAATCAGGTCAAAAGGATCGTCGCTGGACCCGATGATGTTTACATCTGCAATGAGTGCGTCGATCTCTGTTTGTTACTAATGGCCGAACCATCCGATGGCGCCGGGACATAAACGTAGATCAGCTCGTCGTCGGCATACTCGGGCGCAATTAGTCGATTGCCGAATCCGCTCACCGTTTGATAATGCCTTGGTGGGGTGACGCCGACGTGTCGTTGGTGGGCACTCGATAATCGGTGGGTGCGCTCCGTGTAACTGCATCCTTAATCAACTTGCCGTCGTGCTGATGGAGGCTGGGGAAGGAAGGTCCTCCGGAGCAAAGGCGCTCAACTAACTCCTGATCAGATACAGCTCGACCGTGCCGCTGTTCGAGTTGACGACGTTCAGTTCCTCACTCCAGCCGTTGCCGAAGTTCTTCGTGTGCTTCCCAGGTGCACCGGAAGTGAACACGTTGTTCGTCCAGGTTCCTGCGGACTTGCCGATGTAGTAATCGGCGAGCGCAATCATCGTGATGCCGCCCATCAGCAACTGATCACTCGTGGCGTTGTCAATGTGCAGATACCACAAAGAGATCCCTTTCGGCGCTGCAAGCGCCTTCCAGGCCATGCCTTCCTCGTTAATGGCGCACGTTCCGTACATTGCGTGGGCGCCGTCGTCAGTTACGGACCGCCAGTGCAAGCCGGGGACGTTCGCATTGATCTTCGCCTGTTCACTCGACACGTTTGTCGAGGCTCCCGCTGTCGTCACGGCAAGCATCAACGTCATGCCCACGATGACGAGTCCTACGACGAATTTCCTCATCTCTGCTCCTGCACAGAACGCTCGTTGATAGCTCTGAAGGACCTCAATTTAAGAAGTTGCGTTTCGTCAACGATGATCCAGCGAGTATGCGAGCGCATCGGCAATTTTGAAGATGAGGGAATGCGAACCGCAAGTCCCTATTCAAACGAGGGATTTCACGAAGAGCATCGACTCGACTACGGAATGTGCTCTTTGTGATCGAAACCTCGCCGTGTCTGCGCTAGCGAGAAGATTGATTTACAAGACGCTGACCAACAATAAAAGTACGAGCGATAGCACGATGATTACGACAAGAACAGCACGCCACGGATGGCGGCGTCGAGGAACGTCCTCGTGATCATCGTCCCAGTCCCAAAGATCGGGGTCCTTCGGGTCCCGGGGTACGGGACCCACGGGCGTCGGCATCGACCGCTAAAGGTCGATCTCGATCGACTGACCTTGCCATTCGACCGTCAACGACTTTGCGTCCGTGTGCGCATGCTCATCTTCGGACTTCGAGGGAACGAAAAACCTCCTACCCGCCAACTCGCCAGCCGCTTTTCGCTCGAAATCACTCAGTGCCGACACGTGTTGAGGCCCACCTTTGAACGAAACCTTTACGATCGCACGTTCTCGGCCGCGTCGAATTGATTCGCCGAGTGGTCGCATTCGGACTCTCGCAGACTTTGCGGAATAAGGACCCGGCCGTGCAACCGTGGGACCTTCGACAAGTTCACCGACATCGGGAACACCAGAGAGACGCCACATCACTTCGATGCCATCGTCGTAAAGCAATACTCCGACGACACGGAACGTAATTCCTTGTGAGGTGAGAGTCTCCGAAGGTCCTGAGATGGCCTTTAACGGGTGCGCCAAGTGCTCGGAGCGATCTCGCAGTACGAGCGTGCCGTGATCAAGGGCCGCATGATGGCGGGCAAAGCGGCAAAGGTCGCAAGTGGCGGCTACGGCGGTGGCAGACCGGCGTTCGGCAAAGCGGCGAAGGACAAATCATTCGTCGGCGACATTGAGGAGCGCCAGACGATCGAGCTGATCCGTCGACTTCGTAGCGAGCGATTATCGCTGCGCCAAATTGCCGGATATCTCGAACAGGCGGGGCTGCACTCGAAATCAGGGCAACACTGGTACCCAACACGGGTAAAGCGAGTGCTCGACAGAACTAGCGACGCAAGATCAAAGTCTTGAAGTCAGCGACCCCGCTCGCTACGACTAGTTCGATTTGCTCAACTTGAGTTGGCTCTTTCGAGCTAATTCCAACCTTTTTCTTTCTCTTCCCACTACGACGACGTCAAACTCCAACGAGTTGGGGCTCCCCAACAAGAGAGAAGGAATCGGACAATGGGCATACGTTCAGCGCAACACTTCAGAATACGAACTGGAGCGCAAAACCTAAAGGAGCGACCTGCGCCACTGCGGAAGGGGTTGCTCATTGCCGCTGCAGTACTTATAACCGGACTCGTCGCCATCCCAACTACAGCACTTGCGTCCGATCGGGGTACCCACAATGGCGACCATCACCACGGTAAGCAGCAGAACGGCGAGCAGCACAACGCCCCAGGATTGAGCTATCCGTGGGTCTACACTTTCGACAACAACAGCGGGCCAGACTCTGGCTACTGCACCAGTTACACGAATGCTTGGGCGAACGACAGGTACTCACGCACGTTCGTTGTTATCCCGCAGGCGAACGGCAGCTATCTCGTCGACGAAAGCTTTACGGGAACATTTGTCACGATCGCTGGTAATCCACAACCGAACGCTTCGCCTTGCGGGGCGACAGAGACAGGTGGCGTGAAAGGTAACTACGTCGGCACTGAATCCTTTACGATCAGCGGACCGGTGGAGTTCAATCCCGACGCCACGTGCGTCGCATGCAATGCGACTACGACAAACTCGTCATCTGCCGAGGCTGGTAATGCCACCTTCGTGGCAGCGTTCTTCCCTGGCGGCACGTACAGCGGAGTCGGTAACTTCGACTTCCGGTACACGACGAATCACGACGGCTCGTGGATCGATTCGATCGCTACTCCACAAGCTTCGAGCGGTAACATCACCGGCTGACGCTCAGACAGCTTCGTAACCGAAATCCCCCGGTCTCGTAATGGAGGCCGGGGGATTTTGTTTTACCGTCGCACGAATCAAGGCGGGCGCCTTCATCCCACGAACGACTGATTCGGAGCTTTGTGCGAAGACGGGCACCATGTTCCGCCCTTGTCCTTCTGGCCCATCAGCCGCCTCCGATCGATGACCGATCAAGCCGTTTACGTCAAAACCGCACTCAAGGGCAAGCAAGAGTCGTCTGTCAATTCTGCGATCACTTGAACGCGATGCCACTAGTTGAAGGGTTGGTGACCAACAACTACAAGATGCTTCGAAGTCTGTCTGAGTTGGCGGCGATCTGTTCGACGCACCTGACGATCGTGGCGATACAGCGACTCGGCGACGACGCGACGCGCGCGTCGGGGGCGATCCTTCTCGATCTTCCTGGCATCATGCGTCGTCGTAAACCTGGCACAGCACAAGTCTCTTGGATGCGGCCAAGAGATCCGGCTCCTCAAAAGCCATGGGATGTATTCAAGTTGGCAGCGGTTCGCGCGAAACGTGATGCGGTCGAACTGTACGACGAGTTGAGGGTCACAACAGCCGAGAGGCTCGTGGAGGGCGAGCTAGCTGAGAAGCCCAGCCTGGTGCGATCTCTTAGATAAGAGCCAGGACCGGGCTCTCCTCGAGTTAGCCGCGCGTTTCGACGCGCACGCGGAGCAGCGGATCACGATCTCCAATGGGAAACACCCGGTTGGGACTTTCGTCCCATTAACTGTCCTCCCCGAAAAGGTCGTATTGAAAGGCACAACTCTCAAAAGGAGGCTTCCGCCAATGAGCGAGCGACCGGAAGCACAAACGGCGACGCGAGGTGGCGAGCAGAGCGCCGCGATGTCGCGGGCCACGCAAGAGCTTCTAAGGCTGATTCCGAAAGCGGACGGATGCGCCGTCCTACTCGTCGTCGAAGACCAATTGGTCGAGGCATGTCGAGCAGGCAACCTTGGCGAACCCGAGCAGGGCCGATTGGGCATCAATGAGAGCCTGTCCGGGCTTGCATTACTAAGCGGCTCGGCTTTCCGCTGTGACGACGCCGCAGAGAGCCCGTTCGTCGACCACTCCACGACCAGGCGACTCGGCGTCGCCTCCTTTGTGAGCGTTCCATTGCGGGATGGAATTCGAGCGGCCGGAGTTTTCATTGCAGCTTCGAAAGAGCGAGCAGCATTCAACGATCGCGACGTCGAGATCCTCGGTCGCGCCGCCCACTCATTGGAGGACGAACTCGCGCCTCGCGCGAGGAGGATGCGACGCTTCGCGCGCGGTAAGCAAGGGCTTGCGTAATCTCTCCCCG
Source organism: Acidimicrobiales bacterium (assembly GCA_049696635.1). Taxonomy (GTDB): domain Bacteria; phylum Actinomycetota; class Acidimicrobiia; order Acidimicrobiales; family Bog-793; genus CAVRXQ01. The sequence goes on from JBAVUF010000160.1 coordinate 22,998, forward strand.
GACCGGCGGGCAATGGGTCCGGCGTAATCCTGCACTATTAATCAGTGTCCACCTGCTCGTCGCGAGTGTCTCCCACCGGGCGCAGCACTTAGAGGGCACCCTGGCCGAACCGCTGCCCGGGTGACCTTCACTGACTCGCTTGTTCGGCTCCCCGGCGTGCCGCGGCGACAAGTTCTGCATTCCGGCCCTCGTCACCCACGATGTCCCGCTCATACTGCGAGAGGTCCTCGTCGATTCCGACGAGCCGGAACACCTGCCCTCCCGGAGCCTGGAAGTAGACGCCGGGCTTGACAACTAAATCAACTAACATGATAGATTTAGTTGATGAGGGCAATCCGTCCCTTCCTACCTGGGAACGCAGTGCCCCATCCCCTGGTGGTACCGACCATCGTCTTCCTCCTGGTTTTCTCGTCGATCATCGGCCCAGCAGCCGCCGCGCCGCAGGTGCGCCATGGCCGAAAGCCCGCCGGCGGAGTACTCACCGTGAAGACCGATACGTCGACAAACGCTGCGGTGACGCTCGACGGAGCCGGAGCAAACTCGATCGAACCATTCTTCGAGCCGGTTTTCTACGACTACCACGCAAAGAACCCGAAGACGACGATCAACTACAACCCGGCGGGAAGCAGCGTCGGAGTCAGTGACATCCAGCAGGAGACGGTCGACTTCGGTGATTCCGAGATCCCGATGAACGATCTCCAACTCGCGCAAGCGCGCGATCCGAGCGTCCTTCAAGTGCCGGTGGATCTTGGAGGAGTGGCGGTCAGCGTCAACATCCCGGGGCTGAAGAAGCGCCTGGACCTCGATGGTCCGACACTCGCCGACATCTTCGACGGGACGATCACGAACTGGGACAGCCCGCAGATCGCGAAAGTGACAGGGATCTCCAACCTGCCCAATCTGCCGATTGTCCCGGTGCACAGGGCTGATGCCTCAGGCCCGAGCTACGACCTGGACGATTACCTGTTCAAGACGGCGCCAACGTGGAATGCGACACTCAAGACGACGACACCGTCAAGGTCATGGCCGCTGACCAGGATCGGTGTCGGCGAGCAACTGAACTCCGGCGTCGCGACCTACATCAAACAGACACCGGGCGCCATCGGGTACCTGGAGTACGCCTATGCGCTTGAGGCGGGCTTCACGTGCGCAGCGATCAAGAACCGCGCCGGTGATTTCGTCACTCCATCAGAGCAGTCGATCGCGGCGGCTGGCGCACACAACGACAGGCTCACCGCCTTCAATGCCTCGATCGTTTACGAGCCGGGAGCAACCACGTACCCGATCGCGAACTTCAGCTGGGCACTCATCCTTCGCCGACAGACAGACGCGGCCTCCGGAATCGCTCTAGGAAAGCTCTTCTTTTACGTCGTCAATCAAGGACAGAAACTCGCCGGCAAGCTCGGGTACGCGCCCTTGCCGCCAAACATCACCAAGATCGCGATCCGAACGCTCGAGCGACTCGAGGGGCCTTCGGGCGCTCCCTTGTTCTCGAGCTGAATCGGCGACGCATCGACGTTTCCGAATCCCACCAGAACTTCGCCATGAGCGTCGCTTCGATTCCCACACGCGAAAGGGCGCGTCACGCCCTCGATGCGCGAAGAGGCAGGCGGTCGGTTGGACGCTTCTACGGCCTCGCGCTGCGGGGAGCAATCGGCATCTTCGCCGCAATGCTCATCGCTCTTGTCCTCAGCCTCGTCCTCGACTCGCGCCAAGCGTTCGCGCACTCTGGGATCGGCTTTCTCTGGTCGGCAACGTGGAATCCTGCCGCCAACTCGTACGGGGCTGGTCTCCTCGTCGTCGGAACGGTGGTGACGACCGTGATCTCGTTGGCGATGGTCGTCCCGGTCGGACTCGGCGCGGCGATCGCCCTTGCCGAGATCGCGCCACGCTGGATCGCCGCTCCACTTTCGGCGGCAATCGAACTCCTCGCCGCGGTTCCGAGCGTCGTCGTCGGCCTGTGGGGACTGCTCGTTCTCTCGCCCCTCGCTGCACGTGACGTCGAGCCCTTCCTTCGGTCGATCCCAGGGCTCGGATGGTTCTTCCGCGGCGTCGCGTACGGCCCGAGCATCCTGCTCGCCTCGTTCGTGCTTACGGTGATGACACTGCCAACCATGGTTGCCCTCAGTCGGAGAGCGATCCTCGATGTCCCGGTCGACGACCGGGAGGCGGCGCTCGCCCTCGGAGCCACGCGGTGGCAAGCCACCAGGAGAGCCGCGCTGCCGGCAGCCCGCTCTGGCATCCAGACCGCGATCACGCTTGCAACCGGTCGCGCGCTCGGGGAGAGCATCGCCGTGGCGATGGTGATCGGAAACAACCCTTCGATACCCCACTCGCTGATCGCTCCCGGGGCGACGCTCGGCTCAGCGATCGTCAATGAATTCGCCGAATCGAGTCCCGGGCTCGGCACGAGTTCGGTCATCGCGTTGGCGCTCGTTCTGCTCATCCTGACGTTGGTCGTCAATCTCGGAGGTCGGGCGCTCATCCGCGCCCGCAGCGTTTCCAAAAAACCGCGTGCTCGCGGCTTGGTTGCCTGAGATGACGCTGACCACGGCACCACTCCGCGAGACGGTGCGCGCTTCTGCCGAGCAATCGCTGCGACGACGTCGCCTCCTTGGACGATTCGGACGGGTGGCCTGCCTAGGGCTCCTACTCCTCTGTCTCGCGCCGCTCGTCGCCGAGCTCGGCTACACCGCCTATCGAGGGATCGCCGGACTCTCGCTCGCCTTCCTCACGCATCCGCCAACACCTCCAGAAGTCCCAGGCGGCGGCATATCGACAGCGATCATTGGATCGGCGGAGGTCATCGGACTGGCGCTAGTCGTCGCAATACCGGTCAGTCTGCTCGCCGCTCTGTACCTGCGGGAGCACCCGGGACGTGCATCGACGGTGGTCGGTTTCGGTGCCGATGTGCTGACGGGAGTCCCCTCAATCGTCGTTGGCATCTTCGCCTATGCCGTCATCGTCCGGACGACCCATCACTTTTCCGATTTCGCCGCGAGCTTCGCGATTGCCGTGCTGATGACGCCGATCATGATCCGAGCCAACGACGCCGCCCTGCGCTCCGTTCCGACAGACCTTTGGGAGGCGGGAATCGCTCTCGGAGCGCGCCGATCGAGCGTGGCACGCCGAGTGGTTCTTCGTGGTGCGCTCCCAGGTCTTGTTGTCGGCAACCTGCTTGCCATCGCGCGCGGCATCGGAGAGACCGCCCCGCTGCTCTTCACGGTCGCGGCACCGACCGCGGTGATGACATTGCTCATCTACGCGGACAGCACACAAGCGTTCGCCTCCGCACAACAGACCGCCTGGTCGACAGCCTTTGTTCTCCTTGCGTTCGTCGTCATGCTCAGCATCGCCGCACGAGTGATCGCTGCGGTGCTCTCGAGAAACGCGAGGCCCGCTAGGTGACCGAGAACGCAGTTCGAGGAGCGACGACAACAGATCTCATTGCCCCGCGATCGCCCGATTCGAGTGCGTCACCGTCGGTCCTCGGTGCTCTCGCGCGCGCTTCGCACGAAAGTGACGGCACTCTGCCATCTTCAGATCCGAATAGCCATGGCCGGAACCTCCTGCTCGAAGACGTCAGCGTCTCCTTTGGCGACGCCGTCGCAGTACGCGACGTCACATTGCAGATTCCGCCACAGCGGGTAACCGCTCTCGTTGGCCCATCCGGATGCGGAAAGACAACCCTGTTACGGGCGATTAACCGTCTCCACGACCACACGAGTGGGATCGTGCGAGGTTCGATCCGCCTCGGCGAGATCGACGTGTACGGAGCCGGCACGGCACCGGAGCTGATCCGCAGACACATCGGGATGGTGTTCCAACGTCCGAACCCGTTCCCGACGATGAACGTCTTCGACAATGTCGTTGCCGGACTGCGGCTGAACGGAATTCGCGACAAGGCACTACTTCGCGAGGCGGGCGAACTCGCGCTGCGCCGTGCTGCGCTTTGGGACATCGTGAAGGACCGCCTCCGGGAGCCCGCGGTAAGGCTGTCAGGCGGCCAACAGCAGCGCCTGTGCATCGCCAGGGCGCTCGCTGTAGAGCCGGATGTCCTCTTGCTGGACGAGCCGTGTTCGGCGCTCGACCCGGTTGCGACGGCAAAGATAGAGAATCTGATGCGAGACCTCTCACGAGAAGTGACCATCGTTCTCGTCACGCACAATATGTTTCAGGCGGCGCGAATCTCCGATCTCGCAGCAGTCTTTCTGATGGGCGACGATCGAGTCGGCGAGCTCGTCGAGTGTGGGACGACGCAAACGATCTTCAACGAGCCCTCCGATCCGCGAACAAAGGCATACGCGGAAGGTCGAATCGGCTGAACCGACCCCTGTGATCCGCAAGCGGACCGCTACCAGCGTGATGCCGGAAATTGTCGCTCTCGGGCACGAAGTGTCAACTCGATGTTTTCGACGTTGAGTGCCCATCCCCGCGAAGTAGTCGAGGCCGTGAACGCCTGGCCGTCGTCTTGACCGCTACGCAAGCCCATCAGCACGATGTCGGGCTCGAGCTCGGCAGCAAGGGTGAGTGCCTCTTCCCCGTCGGAAGCCGGGCCGACCACCTCCTCCGCGTCGATCAGCCCAAGCAGCAAGACGAGACCTTCGCGTACGACGCGCTGGTCGTCGCGTCTAATTATGCGCCGTTGAATTCCGGCAAAATGAATGTTTCCCTCAGTCGTAGTGGCGGAGCAACCTCCACGTTGTCGTCCACCGCAATCGCAGCCCGCTACAGAGGTAGACGTGGCCGCCCCACTCCTGATTGTGCAGTCCGGCCGCATTGCGCAGCGTCGCGACGATTCGCACCTTCGTGAAGAACTTGCGAAGGTACGTACCGTAACCCGTCACGTTGCGCGGACCCGGGGCGACAGCGACGACTTCGGTCGGGCTCGGGCTCCCCACGCCCCACCACCATTCGCTGTTCTGATCGCTGAGCGCGACCGGGAGACCGGTGCCGCGGCCGAGTTCGTTCAGCGCGCCCGCCTCTCCGTAATTGTTCGTGACGATGAGCGCGTGGCGTCGGACTGGGGACGGCAAGGAGTGCCAGACGATGTCGACCGTGTGCACCAACTCCGGCCAACCGACGGATTCCCCGCCCACCTGATTGATGCCGTATGTCCAACCCGAGTCGGCGGCGGGAAGGACCGGCAGCACGATCGGGAGCGCCGCGACCACCGACACGACGAGTCCCGCAGCGAGCTCGCGCACGTGCGTCCTCGACTCGAGCCAGTGGTCGATCGCGATCGCCCCGGCGGCGAGCAACGGCACGTACGCGCCGGCGAGGTAATAGATCTTGCTCCCCGTTGTGACGGCGAAGAAGACGAACAGCATCGCGTAGGACCACACGAGACCGCGACCCACCGATGTACGCGATCGCCACAGCCAACGCAGACCAGCAATCCAGACTGGGATGAGGACGAAGGCCGACATGATGAGCTGTCCGACGATCCATGTCGCGACCTTCCCCGCCCCTCCGTTCTCGGCGTTGAGGTCTCTGGTCATCGTGAGCGTCGCCCATCCGTGGTTCGCCTGCCACCAAAGGTCGGGAACGGTGCAGATGAGCGCGATCGCGCAACCGGCAGCGAACCAACGATTCGACACGAGCCGATGACCACGGGCGATGAGGATCCCGACGATCAAGCTGAGCGCGAAGAATCCGATGCTGTGTTTATTCTCCAGACCCACGCCGAGCACCACGCCCGCGGGAACCCACCAGCGTGGATCCCCGGTGCGCTCGACCCGGAGGATGAACAGATACAGAAGGGGCCACGCCAGGAGGTCGAACGCCGTCGGACCCATCAAGTGGTCGATGGCGAGTAAGGCGGGCATCGTCGCTGCCCCGATCGCTGCCACCAGCTGCGGTCTTTGACCCCCTCCGAGCTCACGGGCGAGGAGCCCCCCGACCACGACGGTCGCAGCCCCGGCGAGCGCTGGCCACAGGCGCAGCCCAGAGACCGACACGCCGAACAGCTCCAATGAGAGCCGCGCCACGAGCGGCGTGAAGATCGGCTGATCGACGTAACTCAACTGCAGGTGGCGAGCACAGTCGAGGAAGTAGAGCTCGTCGCGGTGGAACCCGTAGAAGGGAGAGACGAGCATCAACACCGCGAACACGACGCCTCCGACGACGTAGACACGGCGATCAAAGCGCGGACGCTCCGGCCACGAAGAGGAGTGAGCGGGTTTAATTGCAGGAATCATGCCATACGTACTTGACGTACGCTACGTACTTCGCGAGGATTTGTGCAGTGGAAACCCTGACCACCTTTGACAGCTTCACCGAGGCCCGAGACCACCTGAAAGAGGTGCTCGACGCAGCCGAGGAGGGCCGACCCGTCGTCGTGTCGCGATCGGACACCCGGGCGGCGGTCGTCGACGCCGATCGTCTTCGAAGCCTCATCGCCTCGCAGCTCCCTTCCCACGCCCAGCTCGTGGCGGAGGCCGAGGGGTGGTCCGCTTTCCTCCCTGGGATCCCGGTTGCCGCTGATGGGGCGACCTATGTCGAGGCGCTCGACGAGCTCGTTGATGCTTTGCAGGAGTACGCCGCTGACTGGAACGACCACCTGCGGCACGCACCCAATCACAAGGGCAACTGGGCGCTAGTGCAACTCGTTTCATTGAGCGACGACGACCAGCTGAAGGAGTGGCTGGTCAGCGCTGCGGCGTGACGAGCAGGCCGGCACCGACTCGCGCCGACCACGAGAAGTTCTGCGAAGAAGAAGGTTGGGAGAAGGTCCGCGACTCACAGGGGCGAACCGGGACCCATCACGTCACTTACGAGCTCTATCTGGCCGACGGAAGGATCCTCCGCACGCGCATCTCGCATCCCCCGGACCGCACCACGTACGGCGCCGCCATGTGGTCGCACATCTTGCGGGATCAGCTCTCGATCACCGAGGCGGAGTTCTGGGCGTGTGTAAAAGAAGGTGTCGTGCCCGCTCGCGGTCAACCCGCGACCGCGAAAGAGGCGTTGCCCGCCGAGCTCGTCCATCTCCTCGCGACACGCGTGCGGTTGTCGGACGATGAGATCGCTCAGATGACAAAGGAGCAAGCTGTAGCCCGCTTACAGGAGTATTGGACGACAGGGTCTTGACTGTGTCGCAACCCTTTTCGGACCGGTAAACCATCCGAGGGCAGATTTCGGCGGCGTCGGCGTGCTGGCGCTCGACGATGACGAGGATCCGAACAGCTATGGCCGATCCGACCCAGCGATACGAGCGGCGGTCGGGTTCTCCTTCGAGTGCATGTTGGTGCCGACGCTCGTTCAGCGCGCGTAAGGGAACCGCCGGATTGCAACGCCCGGGCAGTAGGTGGACAGGTCGCGAGCCGATCAGATCAGTTCGGGCACCATCTCGATCGCGCCACAGGGACACTCCGCGACGCAGATGCCACAACCTTTGCAGTAGTCGTAATTGAACTCGTACCGCTTGCCCGAGCCGAGCTTCGACACGGCATTGTCAGGACAGACGCCATAGCAGTTGTCGCAATCAAAGCAGTTGCCGCACGACATGCACCGTCTGGCCTCGAACAGCGCGTTCGACTCGTCGAAGCCCGAGACGACCTCGTCGAACGTGCTCTGGCGGCGGGCGAGCTCGAGTTCCTTCTGGATCTGCTTCGGAGCATCGGAGTAGTACCAGGTATTGAGGCGTTCGAAGCTCGCCAGCGAGTGCCGCTCGAGCGGCGGCGCCTTCCCGCCTCGCAGCCAACGGTCGATCGCGCGAGCGGCCTTTTTGCCATGCCCGATCGCGACGGTCGCGGTCCGCTCCGAGGGAACCATGTCGCCGCCGGCGAAAACGCCGGGACGGCCAGTCATCATGTCCTCGTCGACTTCGAGCGTGCCATCGGTGATCTCGATACCGCTCAGGTGTGCGAGACCCGAAAGGTCGGGCTCCTCCCCCAACGCGAGTACGACTGCGTCGGCACCGAGCTCGCTGAACTCGCCCGTCGGCTGGGGAAAGCCGGTCTCGTCGAGCGCCATCTTTTCGACAACGATCTTGTCGGGCGAGAACTCGGCGATCGTCGAGAGCCAGCGAACGGTCACTCCCTCGGAGAGCGCCTCTTCGAACTCGACCGCATGCGCGGGCATCTTCTCCCGATTACGCCGATAGACGATGACGGTGTCGGTCGCCCCGAGGCGACGGGCGGTGCGTGCCGCGTCCATCGCCGTGTCGCCGCCGCCGTAGACGACGACCCGCTGACCGATCTCGAAGGGCACGGAGTCTTCCGTGCTGCGCAAGAGATCGAGCGCGTCGATGATGCGAGCGGTGTCGGCGGCGGGAATCGCCGTCTTGCGCGAGAGCTGCGCCCCGAACGCCAAGTACGCGGCGTCGAACTGCCCGACAGCCATCTCTTCTTCGACGTCTGCGACACGATGGCCGCACGTGATCTTGACCCCGAGCTCTTCGATGCGGGCGATCTCAAGGTCGAGGATTTCGCGAGGCAGTCGGTAGCGCGGGATCCCGTAGCGCATCATGCCGCCCGGAGCCGACGACGACTCGAGGATTTCGACGTAGTGTCCGAGCCGCAGGAGGTGATACGCGACCGACAAACCCGACGGACCCGAACCGACGACGAGCACCCGCTTGCCGCTCTTTGTCGGGGGCGGGGCGAAGCTCCATCCCTTTTCGATCGCGTTGTCGCCGAGGAATCGCTCGACGGCGTGGATGCCCACCGCTTCGTCGAGCTGACCACGGTTGCACGCCGTCTCACAAGGATGGAAGCAGATCCGGCCAGACGTCGCGGGAATCGGGTTGTCCTCGACGAGCGCGCGCCACGCCGACTCGTACTTCGCTTCTTCGGCCAGGTACAGCCAGTGCTGGATGTTCTCTCCCGCCGGACAAGCGTCGTTACACGGCGGCATCCGATCGACATAGACGGGCCGCTCGACGCGCCACGAGCCGGTCTTGTTCGCCCGACTCGAGCCGACCTCCAAGGTGATCGCGAAATCGTGTTCGCTCATCGTCTGCCCTCCGTCGTGCTTGCGTCGACGAGGTCGTACACCTCGATGTTGCGATCGGCCATCTCCTGCAGCCGATCGATCACGTCGGCGCGTCGGTTTGGCTCAAAGAGGTGACGGAAGCGTCGTTGCAGGCGGAGGTAGTCCTCGACGGGTGCTCGCTTGCGGATCGGGCTCGCCTCGAGCACTTCCCCGTAGGCCGCCTCGTACACGGGGAACAGCCCCGTCTCGTGCGCGAGCCGGGCGATCTTGATCGTGTCCGACGACTCCGATCCCCATCCCAAAGGACAGGGGACGAGCACGTGCAGGTAGCGAGCCCCGCGGATTGACATCGCGCGGTGCACCTTGGTTTCGAGATCGTGGAGGTCGGCGACCGTCGCCGTTGCCACGTAGGGGATGCCGTGCGCGACCGCGAGTCGGGGAAGGTCCTTTCCCTGCCCGAACACATTGCCGGGCTCGGGTCCGACCGCCTCGGTGGTCGCCGTGCGCGCCGCCGGCGGGGTCGCGCCCGAGCGCTGCACCCCGGTGTTCATGTAGGCCTCGTTGTCGTAACAGACGAACAGCACATCGTCGTTGCGTTCGAACATCCCCGATAGACAGCCGAAGCCGATGTCGACGGCCCCCCCGTCGCCAGCTTGCGCGACGACGCGCGTCTCTTCGTCCCCGCGCGCCTTCAACGCCGCGGCAACACCGGTCGCGACTGCGGCGGCGTTGCCGAACAGTGAGTGCAGCCATGCGACCTGCCAGGAGGTCTCGGGGAACGGTGTCGTGAAGACCTCAAGGCATCCGGTCGCGTTGACGACGAGGAGTTTCCCGTCCGTAGCGTCGAGCGCCGCGTCGAGCACGTAACGCGCGCCGAGCGCCTCCCCGCACCCCTGGCAGGCCCGATGCCCCGCGATCAGCGCGTTCGGACGACGCCGTTCGGACTGCACCGTGCGCTGGCGCGGTGGGAGCAACCGGTTGCCGACCGCGAAGCTTCCGACTTGGTAGAACTTCACGCCCGTCTCTCCCATCACGTCACCCCCGCTCAGACCGTTCGGCTCGCCTGTCGGCGCACGTCGGCAAGGACGCGATGCGCGCTCGGCGGCAGCCGCGGATCGAGCGACATCCGTTCGAGCTCTCGATCGACCACACCTCGATCGAGGTCGAGGAAGCACATTCCGTTGAGTTCTCCGCGGCTCGCATCTTCGAACACCCGACGTAGCGACGACTCACCGATCGCCCGCCCGCCAAGGCCCGCGATGACGGTGTGCACGGGCGTCCCCTCATGCGCAACGACAGCACCGACATCTGCCCCGAGGAAGCCCTTCGCGCCAATGGCGAATGCCTTTTCGACGACGATGACACGAGACGCGCCCGCGAGGACGTCTGCGAGCTCATCCAGGGGGAACGGGCGAAACGTCGTTAGCGAGATGACACCGATACGCGCGCCGTCGGCGCGCATCGCGTCGACTACGTCTTTGATCGTCCCAACTACCGACCCAAGGGCAACAACGATCGTCTCGGCGTCGTCGCAGCGATAGGCGTCGAACAGTCCGCCGCGCGCCCGCCCGACGACCTTCCCGTATTCGGCCGACAGCTCCGGGATCCGCTCAAGTGCCTCGAGCTGGCGGGCGTGCGCGAGATAGCGGACCTCGGTGAAGGCCTCAGGCCCGACCATCGACCCGATCGACGCCGGACGCGCCCAGTCGAGCTCCTCATGCGGCGTGAACGAAGGCAGAAAACGGTCGACCTGGTCTTGATCGGGGATGTCGACGCGCTCGACAGCGTGGGTGAGGATGAACCCATCCATGCACACCATGACGGGAACTGACAGCTCCTCGGCGAGCCGGAACGCCTGTACATGCAGATCTACCGCGTGCTGGTTCGATTCGGCGAACAGCTGGATCCAGCCTGAGTCCCGAAGCGCCATCGCGTCGCTGTGGTCATTCCAGATGTTGATCGGCGCACCGATCGCGCGATTCGCGACGGTCATCACGATCGGCAGTCCGAGCCCCGACGCGTTATACACGGCTTCCGTCATGAACAGCAGACCCTGGCTCGCGGTCGCGGTGTACGCCCGCGCGCCCGTCGCCGAAGCTCCGATCGACACGGACATCGCCGCGAACTCGGACTCGACGTTGACGAACTCGCAGGGCGAAAGACGACCTTCCTTCACGAGCACGCCGATGCCTTCGATGATGTGCGTCTGGGGCGAGATCGGATACGCGCAGACCACCTGTGGCCGGCAGAGCGCCACCGTCTCCGCGATCGCGCGGGAACCTTCGATCTCACGAAGCATCGTGACTGCCCACCATCTCTCTCGCCGCCGCCTGGAACTCCTCGGCCCCGATCCGATACGCCTCGCGCGTCGCGGCGACGTTGCTCGAGGCGGACGCACCTGAGAATCGCTCCTCGATGGCCCTAATCACTGCGGGTAACGAGACAATCCCGGTAACCGCAGCGAACCCACCGAGCAAGACCGCGTTCGGCAACGGCCGGCCTAGGTGCTTGAGCGCGAGCTCGGTCGCGCCGATCGCGAGGAGATGGCCCGACGGCAGGCTCAACGCCAGTGTGCCCAAGCCGACCTCGATGATCGGTTTTGAGGTGTTGATGACGACGTAGCCGTCGGTGCTGAGACCACTGAACAGCCCCGGTTGTCGGAGCAGCGTCGGGTCCTGGATGATCAGCGCGTCAGGTTCCGTGATCGGCGAACGAGTTCGGATCTCTTTGTCGTCGATGCGACAGAACGACACGACCGGTGCCCCGGTTCGCTCCGAACCGAAGGTGGGAAAGGCTTGCGAGAATCGTCCATCGTCGAACGCGGCGACCGCGAGCAGCTCCGCGGCAGTCACGACGCCCTGTCCACCCCGGCCATGGAAGCGAACTTGGAACATCGTCACCTTTCATCGACTCGGTCGCGAGCAAACTCGCAACGGAACTCTTCGTGCTCATAGTTGCGATAAAAGACGCCTCCGACTAGGGCCGATGGTCCTTGCGGCGGTCGCGACGATCACCTGGCTAGCGAGCCGTTCCGCCCCGAGTCGGTGTCGATCGACCCGGGCTGCGTGTCGGACCTAGAGCTCGCAACCTGCCTTCGACATCGAGCCGCAATTCAGTTTCTAAAACTCAACGGCTTCAAAGGGCGGATCAGATTCGTCAAGGTGTGCCGCAAGCTGCTCTTCGGTTAAGAGGCCCGGTTGTGATCCAAGCTCGTGTGAGACGCTCATTACGTTGACCGGAGGCCGACGAAGCGCGTCGCGCAACGACAGCGAGCGAATGAGACCAGAAAGAAACGTCGCGCCGAACGCATCATCAACGCCAGTTCGATCTAATGGAGCGCTTGAATCCGGAAATGGCGGCACGCGGTACCTTTCGGCGCGGTTGCTGACGGCTCCGGCGCCTCGCTCGTCCCATACGACTGCGCACCTGCAACCGAGATCGAGGAGTGCATCTAGGAGCTTCGTGTGATCGAGGTTTCCCGTACCAGCAAGAGCGGCAGCTGCTGATTCGCTACACAGCACAACGTCCGCGCGGGCATAAAGGCGAGCCAGCCGATCGACGCCCGCGCCGATCTGATAGGTGCCGGGTTGGAAAGCCAGCTTGACCCTCGGGTTCTCCTCGAGCCAGTCGGCGATCAGATCCTGGTAGTCAAATGCGTTAGGACCGAGAGAGCTGAGATAAAGCCACGCCGGTATCTCGCTTGGCCGCAAGTGCGGCCAGTGATACTCGAATGCTTCGTGGCGGACCAAGATTGTCCGTTCCCCACGAAACAGCAGCACGAAATTCTGGTTCGTATGCACCGTAGAGTCCACATGGATTAGTCGCGTGTCAATGCGCTCGGCGTGGAGCGAGTTGAGTAAGTCGAGCCCAATGTGGTCGTGTGCGAGAAAGCTCGCGAGCCCGACCCGAAGGCCGAGCCGCGCGAGTGCTACTGCGGTGTTCGAGCCGCTGCCACCGATGACTGTCGTCGGCTCTCGGTCGTAGGGGAATTTGGCTCCCAGCGGAATTTCGAGCCAGCGGTTGCTCTCGTCGCTGTGCTCTCGTGCGATGTTCTCGGGCAGTCGGATGAACGTATCAGTGGCGACGTCGCCAAGACTCACGACGTCAAAGCGCGGAGAGGATGTGACGAAGGTCATGCCCGCTCACCACCAACCGAGTGTTTTCTAGTACTTTGTGACGTTCGAGAAGTCCACGACGAAATGTCGAGTTGTCCGTTCCAGCGAACACCGTGTTGAAAGCGCCGCTGCGCTGGTAGGTCTGAAGGTTGCCAATCGGAGCGCGCGTGGCGGTCACTCGGGTGAACCTGTCGTGTGCCGTGGTCACGGACCTTGGACCCAAGAACGCGAATTGACTCGATCAATTCTCGATTCCGAATGCTCTTCGGGACCACCGTCGCGCCGGCGTCGAGAGCTACAAGCTCTTCTGCGATTGAGATCGTTCCAATATGAAGAATCAGCGCGATGTCGATTCCAGACTGCGCTACCGCGCGACAAAGGTCGATACCGCATCGGGGCAGACGACCGTCGATAACGGCTACATCAGGTGCGCAAGAGAAGATTGCCTCTTCGGCTGCCTCTATCGTGCCGACGGCAGACACCACTGTGAAGCCTGCGTCGCGGATTAAGTCGGCGAGCAATGCTCGTTGTTTCTCATCGACTTCGACCAGTACCACCCGGATCGGCGGGCCAAGGTCCTGCATGCCGAGCATCGTGCATCGCCACATCCGGCAGGACTAGAGGATAAGGGCTCGACCTCCCTGTGCTGCGACACACAAACAAAGGCTCCGCCGCCGCGCTTCATCGGGCAGGCAAACGATTCTTGGGCTGACGTGACCTTCGCCCCTGGGATGGCGAGCCCTCTGTTGCCATCCTTGATATGGAACGCGCGCGTGAGCGCCCGGTCGATCGCGGCAGGTAGAGCGCCCGTTTCTACCTCGTTGGCTCGCGATGGGATGTTCAGGGGGATTCGGGACCCATTTGCTCCGGGTCATCCAGCAGGACTCCAACTTCACGTGCTTCTTCAATGTCGAGGGGGTATTGATCGTCGTCGCGATCGTCGTCGAAGTCGATCTCGCTATCGCCGAAAATGGGTTCATATTCCTCTCGTCGGCAACCTACGAATCCCGAGTCACTCCATGCCAGCTCCATGCCACCTCCTCCTCATGCTGAGCGAACTCTGCTCACCTCTCATGTAGACCGTATGGCTATGGGCGCCATAGAGCCAATAGTCCCGACTTGATTCATCTCTGAGTTGGTATTTGGAGGTTCGGACGCGAAGTGTGCGCAACTTTTTCGTAAGACCGCGTTGCTTGCGAACAGTGTCAGCATCGACCCCGACCGTGGGAATCCAACGCCGATGGGACTCCATTACGCCCCGATCCGTAGCCGAGCGACTGGGGCAGAGGTCTGCAAAGGCGCGATCGGAGCGATCCGTCCACTCGAGCTTCCGATTACACCATCAGCACACCGTGAGCCGCCGAGCAACGTCGATTAGCTGCTGAGGAACGGCTCGTGCACCTTCTGCGACCGCGCCGAGCGGCGCCAATCGGACTTGTTCGTCAAGAACGCTCGTCATCGTGTCGAATGCACGGTCGTGCGCCGCTTCGAGTGCCAACACGCCGAAATTCGTCGCAAGCAAACGGTCGCTGGCAATGGGAGCACCACCCCGTTGCACATGACCCAGCACAGTAAGTCGCGTTTCGAAGCCAGTTCGCGCCGCTAGGCCTGTTGCGACGAAGTTGCCCCTCGACTCGCGCACTTCTTCAAGCTCATTCACGAATGTCGCGCCCTCGGCAACAACGACAACCGAGGAGGTGGATCCGGCATCGTGGCGCTTTTGAATCGCCTTCGTCAAAACATCGAGGTCGGTCAGCCGTTCGGGAACGCAAATCGCATCTGCGCCCGAAGCGATGCCTGCACTCAATGCGAGCCAGCCTGTGGCGCGACCCATGACTTCCACGACCATCAAGCGGTCATGGCTTTCACCCGTCGTGTGCACTCGATCAATCGCGTCGGCCGCGGTCGCGACAGCAGTGTCGAACCCGATACAGCGACGCGTTCCCATGACGTCGTTATCGATCGTCTTTGGAACACCGATTACTGGCAACCCTGCGAGCGCGAGGTTATGAGCGGATCCGAGCGTTCCATCCCCACCAACGACAATGAACACATCCAGTCGATAGAGCTCGACGGTCGCGCCAACTGCGGCGACACCACCTTCGTGTTCATCTGGATGGAAGCGAGCGGTCCGAAGAATCGTCCCGCCGCATTGAAGAATTCCTTTGGTGGCGGAAGGGGAAAGTTCGTAACCATCGCCTTCGACGACGCCGCGCCACCCATGATGAAACCCGATCACATCATCGCCCTCTTGCTCAGCGACACGTACGACGGCGCGAATCGCTGCATTCAATCCTGGGCAATCACCGCCGCCTGTGAGCAATCCAATGCGCATGACCTGTCTCCACTAAAATCAGTCTCGATCTGAGATTGCTCACCGCGAAGGACATGCAGCCAGAGCCAAAGGTCCCGTCCATCGAAATGTGCCGACACCCGACACCGGCGTGAGCACTCACATACCCGGCGCGTGCCGTTCGGCCCTAGCTGGAGCGGCGTCGGCTAGCAGAGGATGAACCGTCGAAGGAAGGACCCCGAGAATGGTCGACCTACAAGACAACGCGCCGTCTGCCGGGGCCTTCCCAACCGCGTGGGAGTTCGATGCTCTCCTAATGGACGGCAGGGCGATTCGCATTCGCCCGATTCGAGGATCTGACGCACCACGGTTGATCGCCTTCCACCGGCACCTGTCGCCGGAATCGATCTACCACCGGTATTTCCGCTTTTATCCGGAACTTTCAGAAAATGATGCCCGTCGCGACGCGGAGGTCGACTACCGGGACCGCATGTGTTTCATCGCCGAACTCTCTGCGGATCTCGTCGGATTTGCAAGTTATGAACGACTGTCCTCCGACGCTGCGGTGGCGGAGATTGGGTTCTGCATTGCCGACGAAGTTCAGCACCGTGGAGCAGCAACTTTGCTGTTCGAATCGCTCGCCGCCTACGCACGGCTTTTTGGAATCAATCGGTTCGTCGCAGAAGTGATGTCCGACAACATCGCGATGTTGGACGTGTTCGGCGCGAGCGGACTTGAGTCGCGCCGGATGCAAAAGGACGGTACGTGGTATCTCGACATCAGCCTAAATTCGACCCGCCGCTTCACCGCTTCCTGCGATACGCGCGAGGCCATCGCGGAGGCAGCGAGCATGACAGCTATCCTCCAACCTGCCTCGATCGCCGTCGTCGGTGCGAGTCGGCGGCCCGGCAACGTCGGACATGAAATCGTGCGTTCGTTGCTCGCGGGTGATTTTGCGGGAACCGTCTACCCCGTCAACCCACACGCCGATGCGATCTGCGGCGTTCCCGCGTGGCCAACTTTGTCATCGATACCAAGGCTGATCGACCTCGTCATCGTCGCGGTACATCCGACGAAGACTCGAGACGTCGTGAAAGAGTCAGCCGCAATCGGCGCACGAGGAGTCGTGATCGTCTCGGCTGGATTCGGTGAAACCGGCCTATCCGGGGAGGCTCTGGAGGGCGAAGTACTGGAAATCGCACGACGTTCCGGCATGCGGGTCGTCGGTCCCAATTGTCTTGGCGTTGTTAACACCGACGACGACACGCGCATGAACGCGACCTTCGTCACGCTCGATTTGCTTCCCGGGCCGCTTGCCTTGATCTCCCAATCGGGAGCTTTGGGACTCACTCTGGCGCAACAAGCACGATCAAGACATCTTGGCTTGTCGATCATGGTTTCGATCGGGAACAAACTCGATGTGAGCTCCAACGACATCCTCTGTTTCTTGGAGCGCGACGAGCGAACATCGATTATCGCGCTTTATCTCGAATCGTTCGGTAATCCGCGTAAGTTCGGCCGCATCGCATCACGGATTGGAAGAACAAAGCCGATCGTTGCTCTGACGGCGGGTCGTAGCAGCGCTGGAGTTCGTGGCGCACGTTCACACACGGCGGCCGCCGCAACGTCAGACGTTGTCGTAACCGCGCTGATGAATAAAGCAGGGGTTATCAAGGTCGACCGGTTAGAAGAGCTGTTGGACGTCTCGAGTGCGCTGCTGACCGGTCGTCTGCCGAAGGGCAACCGAGTTGCTCTCGTTGGAAACTCCGGCGGACCGCTGATACTTGCTGCGGACGCGTGCGAATCGCATGGCCTGATCGTGCCCGAGTTCTCCGCCGACACTCAGGCGATATTGAGAGACGCCACGGGACCAACCGCCGCAGTCGGAAATCCCGTCGACCTCACCGCCGACGGCACCGCGGAAGGGCTGGAGCAATCGATGGCGGCGGTCGTAAACGACGACAGCATCGACTCCTTGGTCGTCGTGATCACCGGTCTTCCGATGCTCTCTCCTCGCGACGTCCGAAGCGCCGTCGAAGGGGTCGCAGCCAAGACCTCGAAACCCGTGCTTCTTTGCATTCTCGGCGATCTCGGCGATTTTGGCGGTTCCGACGAAACCGAAAGCCGAAGCTTCGCCGAGATCGGGACTCCGGAACGGGCGGCCACTGCGCTTGCCTATGTCTCTCGTTACGCCGAGTGGCGCGCTCTTCCCTCCGACGCTGCTCCTGATGACTTGAAAGCCACTTCCGTCTCAAACGCGGTCGTGGCTACCTTGTTGGACCATCGTCCGAGCGAAGGTTGGCTCGCATTAGACGAGGCGGCTCGACTGCTGCAGTCATGCGGAATCCCGATGTTGCCGACCCTTGGAGCAGACGACGTCGCCAACGCGATCAAAATCGCAGATTCCGTCGGCTACCCGGTGGCACTCAAAGCACGCGCGGGAACGATCGTGCACAAGTCCGACGTTGGAGGGGTGGCGTTGGGACTCCGGAACGCGGAGGAAGTGCGTGATGCCTACGTTCGCATGGAGGCGAACCTCGGTCCGCGAATGGGCGGCGCCGTTATCCAGCAGATGGCGCCAAACGGTGTCGAGGCAATTGTCGGGGTGGCGACGGATCCGAGCTTCGGCCCCGTTGTCATGGTCGGTCTCGGTGGCATTCTCACCGACCTTCTTGGTGACCGAGCCTTTGCCGTGCCGCCGCTCGATGAGAGCGCCTGTGATCGAATGGTCTCGTCGCTTCGCGCCTCTCCGTTGCTCGATGGATATCGCGGCGCCGCCGTTGTTGACCGCGCAGCGCTCGTTCATGTTGTTCGACTTGTGAGCCAGCTCGCCGACGAGGTACCAGAACTCGCGGAGCTCGACCTCAATCCTGTGGTTGTCCATGCCGGAGGCGCCGTCGTCGTCGACTGCAAACTCCGGTTCAACCAGGCACCCGTCGGCCCAAGTCCCTTGTTCCGAGCTCTCCGGGCTCGCCGTTAGCACCAATCGAAGACGCCGCTAGACGGCCTGCTTCTTGAGCTAGGCAGAGTTATCTAACTCTTCTCTCACAACAGGCAGCGCGTCGTTGGTTTTGACGGATACCCGGCCTCGCGATTTGATGCCCCCGACATGCGACGTTGGTACAGCGCTTACCATTTAATCGTGTGCGGTTGGGCGGTAACTGGCCATGACGAGCGGACCTGAAGGAGACCCCGGGCAGCTGCTCGGGGCGATCTTTTCGGCGAGCCCCGATGGAGTCGTCGTGATCGACAAGTCGGGAACAGTCGTGTTGTCGAGCCCAGCCATCACGTCCCTTTTCGGCTACTCCCCAGAAGAGCTCGTGGGCGCTTCCGTGGAGACCCTGCTTCCGCTGGACCGGAGAGCGATTCACGCTGAGCACATCACGCACTTCTTCGAGGCGCCCCACCCGCGTCAGATGGGAGCCGGTCTCGAACTTGCTGGCCGAAATCGCGACGGCGTCGACTTCCCGGTGGACGTCAGCCTCGCACCGGTTCGTGTGAGAGGCCAAGTGTACGTGGCCGCCTTCGTTCGCGACGCAAGCGAACGTCAGCGAGCAGTAGAGCGGCTCAACGCGGTTAACGAGATCACACAGCAGCTTCTCAGTGGAGCGAGCGCCGGCGAGATCTTTCCCATCGTCGCCGCGCGAGCACGCCACCTCAATCGTTCGGATGCTGTGTGGATCGTCCTTCCGAGCCGCGGGGGCAGCGGCGAGCTTGAGATCGCCTCCGTCGACGGGCCGAGCACCGAGATCCTCCTCGGATTTACCTTGTCGCCAGAGAGCAGCCGATCTGCCGGAGTGATGCGCACCGGCCGGTCCGACGTGATCGACGACTTGTCTCGCGCGACGAACGTTCCCCCGCAGTGCGCGTCACTCGATCTCGGGCCTGGCCTCTACGCGCCACTCGTCGCAAAGGAGAACCGACTCGGCGCCCTCGTTTTCGGACGAGTGCACGGGGCACCCGCGTTCTCGCCGCTCGACATCGCCTTCGCCGAAGTGTTTGCAAGCGCGATCGCTACCGCGATCGAGCTCGGAGACGCGCGCCATGAGATCGACCAGCTCGGCATCGTCGCGGAAGAAGAGCGAATCGCTCGCGATTTGCACGACACGGTGATCCAACAGCTCTTCGCAATCGGTATGTCTTTGCAAGCGACGAGAGGCAGCGTCCCGGGCGCGCCTGGCGAGCGAATCGACGCTGCGGTGGACAATCTCGACGATGTCATCAAGGAGATTCGAAACACGATCTTTCGCCTTCCCGGGCGCGAAACCGCAATCGGGGGGCTACGCGACGAGATGTTACGAATCGCCGGGCGCTACGGAGAGGAGCTGGGCTTCATACCACGGGTGGGTTTTGACGGGCCCGTGGACGTGGCGGTTCCGGACGTCGTGATCGAACAATTGCTGCACGTGTTCGGGGAGGCGATGTCGAATATCGCCCGCCACGCGCGAGCGACGTCCGCGGAGTCGGTGGTCACGGTGGCAGACGGATTCGTCACCCTCTCGGTAACCGACGACGGTGAAGGAATCACCGATGAGCCGTCAGCAGGAAATGGTCTTAGGAATATCGAGCGGCGCGCGACCGACCTCGGTGGCACGAGCAGCGTTCGTCGTCGCGACCCGCGTGGCACGATCATCGAGTGGCGCGTACCGGTCTGACGAGTTGTCAGTCTCCGCGAACGATGACGACCGGACTGTGCGCGTGCGTCGAAAGGAACTCGCTGACGGACCCGAGCAACATGCCCGCGAATTCACCGTGGCCCCTGCTGCCGACTACGACGAGTGATGCGGTACGCGATGCCTCGACGAGCACGAGCGCGGCATATCCGCGCAAAACCTTCCGCGCGACCTGTGGCGCTCGATCGGGGCCTAGCGCCTTTTCAATGCTTTCGACAAGTATCTGCCGTCCGTCGTCTTCGAAGTCCGTGACGCTCGGCAACGGAGCGAGGACACCGAAGCGTCTGGGCCACTCCCACGCGTAGATTGCAACAAGAGGGTGCCCCATCTGGCGCGCGTACTCCGCAGCCCATTCAAGCGCACGACGAGACGAGTCCGATCCATCGACCCCGACGACGACGGCGCCGGGGACGTCAAGTTCGCTCTGCTCTGCATGGTTCGCCATCACGTTCTGTTCGCCTCCACGTACGCGCACGAACACATGCCGCGCACATACGTCTCAGATTGAACGCCTGGCGCGAAGATCCGCAAGGGCCATAAGTCACCGTTCGTGCCGACGATGGCGAAGGAACCGCCGTCATCTTCAGGATGGAAAAACGTGAACCTTTGCTGTCGCCAAAATCATTGACTCATTCGAACCCAGATTGGGGACGGCGTTTGCGAAATCGCCCACACCCCGAGGGAGAAGCGGTCCTGTCCAGACCAATCGAGTCGTTTCTCGAGCACGAGTGGCGATGAAAGCTATTCCGGTTCGGCGTAGGAGGGCCGTGAGTGTTGCTCAGCGCGCACGGCGAATACGGCGGCTTCGGTTCGGCGCTTCATCCCCAGCTTGAGCAGGACATTGGAGACGTAGTTCTTCACCGTCTTTTCGGCAAGGTAAAGCTCGGCCGCGATATCGCGGTTTGTCTTGCCTTCGGCGATCAGGCTGAGAATCCTCCGCTCCTGGGGAGACAGACGGTCGAGCAGCGTGTCGCTCCGCTCACCTCGGAGTCGTTCCCTCGCGCGAGCGACGAGCAGCGGGTCGAGGAGCGATTCGCCACGAGCTACCCGGCGAACCGAGCCAACCAAGTCGGTGCCGCGGATCTGTTTGAGCACATAGCCCGATGCCCCGGCCAGCACCGCGCCGAGGAGGGCTTCGTCGTCGGAGAACGAGGTCAGCATGAGACAGGCGACATCGGGAGCAATCGTCCGGATCTCTCGGCAGACCTCGATCCCGTCTCCGTCGGGAAGGCGCACGTCGAGAATTGCCACGTCTGGTCGACACGCAGGGATCCGCGCGAGTGCTTCGGCTGCCGTGGACGCCTCGCCGACGACTTCAAGATCGTCTTCCGCGGAGAGGAGCTCGTACACGCCTCGTCGCACGACCTCATGGTCGTCGAGCAGGAACACTCCGGTCATGCGCGCCACGTCCTTGATCCGTCCACCGTAGACATTCTGTCGATCTTCACGGCTGTCTCTTCCAGGCATCCAGGGCCGAAGGTCCCTAGACACCTCAGCATGTTGGCCACATTTTCGTAAACCTATCCGGCGTTTATGAGCTTTATGACGCCGACGAGATCGGCGTGCGCGAACGGTAAGGGGTCGCAACCAAGATCAGCCAACCGATCCGAAGATCATCGCAGTCTGCGCGCCGCCGCGGTCACTGTGAGCCCGCAGCGGATTGCGGTGAGATCCCCCAAAAGCCCTAGGACCTACGGCCTACCTGACTCGTGACTTTCGACCCTTACCGCGCTGCGTGTGTTTCCGGCACGCTTGCATCACGTACGCATTTACCTATCGGCTGATGCGTTGAGAAAGGGGCAGGAACATGCGTAGGAAGACGTTCGACCTGATCCTGACGAGTGGAGGGGCGCTAGTGGTCGTTGTCCTCCTCGCCGCAGGTGCATTGGCAATGTGGGGCTACTCGTACTCGAACACGTCGGTGAGGAACCAACTCGCCGCCCAGCAGATCTTCTTCCCGGCGAAGGCGGCCTTTGCACATCCGAAGGCCGGAACAGAGATCACGCCGGCGATGACGAAGACCGTCGAGCCGTACGCCGGTCAGCAGGTCTTGAACGGCCAGCAGGCGGCGGTGTACGCGAACGACTTCATCGCCGTTCACCTATCAGAGATGCCGTACCACGGCGTCTATTCGTTGGTGAGCGGGGCGGCTCGTGCCGCGAAGCCGGGGTCAACACAGGCGACGACGCTCGCCGCGGTCGAGACGACCGTGTTCCAAGGCACGACGCTGCGTGGCCTGCTGCTCGAAGCGAACGGCTTTTGGACCTTCGGTCAGATCGCCCTTTGGGCGGGCATCATCGCGTTCATCTTCGCGGGCGTGATGGCCTTGATGACCGGACTCGGCGTCTGGCACCTGCGGAAGGTGTCGGCGGCGGAAGAAGTATTCCCGAGGCTCTACAAGGAAGCGTCCAAGGCCGCCTAGGGACGAGGTGTCCGGGGGTCGAAAGGCCCTCGGGACCGAGAAGACCCCCTCGTCTTCTCGATCTGCTGCGCCGGTTCCGAGCAGGACGCTCGGGCCGGCGCAGCAGCGCGTCACCTCCCAGCGCAGCGCGACGACCGCTCTCTTTGATTCGGTCTATTTGGCACCGAAGGCCAGAGGTTGAATGTGTGATCCTCTCTGAGCCGGAGACGAGAATTGAGCGAACTCGTGGAAAAGCGGTTCGACGCCGTGCGCTCGGCGAGGGAGAAGGTCAAGCGATCCGACTGACCGCGCTACGGCTTGAATCGATCCGTCCGCTCAGAACCGCCCGTTGCTACTTGCTGATGCGCGCCTGCAGGATTCCCTCGACCGAATCGGGATCATCCGGCGAGATCGTCGGGACGATACGGCCGAAACCCCTGTGGATCTCGAGCGCCAACGTCTTGCTCGGGCGCATCGGATCGAGGTTCCACCAGTGGACAAAGTCGCCTGATCCCCAGATTCGCCACTTCCCCGTGAGGGCGGACATTTGTCTCCGTTCTACGGAGCGAATTTTCGTGTAGGGGATCTTCTTCGATCCCCAGAGGTAGTACCAACGGATGATCAGTTGGTGTTCATCACAAGCGATGCGGCCGTCGTCGTAGAGCACGGAGCCATTGTTACGGGCTCGAGCTACGCGAGTCCCCGACTCGATCCTTGGATTGGCTCGCACGAAGAGCTTGACGCGTGCTAGCGGTCTGCCGCGATCGCTACGCGCCGATGCTTTCGAGACGCCCCGCCGCCGTGGCCGCGAGCGCGGGGACGATCTGTTCGAACCTGGCGGCGCGCGCGTCCTGCGCCGGTAACTCGCCACGGATGAACCGCCCGTAGATCGCCTCACAGAACACCGTCGCCTTCCACAATGCGAGGGCTTCGAACCACGGCAGATCGTCGAGCTGAATTCCGCTGCGTTCGGCATAGCGCGCGACGAGCTCTTCGCGCGTTGGGAACCCGGGAAGAGCCGTGACCGGGGAGGTGCCGAGCGGGCTCGGCGCGCCTCCGGGTTCCGAGTACGTCGCGAGGAGATAGCCGACGTCGGCTCGCGGATCGCCGATCGCGCCCATCTCCCAGTCCAAGACGGCGACGATCCGCTCCGGCCGTTCGAGAGCAACGATCATGTTCCCGAGCCGGTAGTCGCCGTGCACGACGACCGGGCCGAGCGGTTCAGGAAGCGACGCGTACAGCCGCTCGCCGACCCGCTCGACGATCGGAAGCGCCCTGGTGGCGTTGACCTCCCACAGCCCCGAGAAGCGACGCACCTGGCGTTCGAGATAGCTCCCCGGCCGGGCGAGTGGGGCAAGCGCCGGTGACGAGACGTCCGCGGCGTGGATCTCGATGAGCACGTCGACGAGATCCGCCCCCAAGCGACCGCGGGCAGCCTCCTCGTCGAGTCCACGAGGAAGCTCGCTCGTGACAACGAACCCTTCGATGAAGTCGGCCACGTAGAACGGCACGCCGAGTAACGAGGGGTCTTCGCATACCGCGCGGATGCGCGGCACGCGTATGCCGAGCGGTTCCAAGGCGCGTTGCAGTCGTGCTTCGCGGACGACGTCGTGCGCGGTGGGAGGAAGCGGCGGACGCGGCGGGCGGCGGAGCACGTAACGGGCGTCACGGCGCTCAACGAGGAAGGAGAAGTTCGAACCACCTCCTTCGCCGATGCGCGAGACGCGAACCGGCCCCGCGCCGAGGTCCTGGTCGTCGAGGAAGTCCCGCAGGACCTCGAGCACGATGAGCGGCGAGCGCTCGCAGCGCGCCGCTTCGGCCGCGGTCTCGACGACTTCGGGCGCGCTGGAGCCGGCGTTCAAGCGTGCGCTGCGAACGCGTCAATCGCTGCCGAAAGGTCGGCACGGGGTGCGATCGGAGTCACGACCGCGGTGGTTATGCCGGCATCGGCGAAGGCGCGTAGTCGGGCGCGTTGCTCTTCGAACGAACCCAATAAGAAGATCTCCCGGACAAGTTCTTCGGGCGCACGTTCGAACGCCGCTGCGCGGTCGCCCGCCTGCCAGGCGGCCACGACGGGCTCGAGCGATTCTCCCCACCCGAGCCAGCGGAAGTACTCCGTGTACACCGGGACCGTCGCGTAAGCGAGGAGAGTCCGTTTCGCGACGACGAGCGCCTCGTCTATCGGTCCAACCACGGAGAAGAAACGGCAGGCGAGCTCTTTGTCCGGCGATGCGAACGTCTCAACTACGGTCGCCACGCTCGACAGCGGCAAGAAGTTGGTGAACGCGCCGTCGGCCAGCTCTGCCGCGAGCTTCAGCATCCGGGGGCGAAGTGCGGCGATCACGATCGGCACCGGCCGCTCGGGAGGTTGTGCGAGGCGGAATCCCCCGTCGCCCCGTTCGCCGGCGAGCACCCGCTTCAGGTATCCGACGGTTTCGCGCATCGTTTCGAGTGGGCGTTCGAAAGCGATCCGGTTCCAGTTTTCCACGATGACGTTCGAAGACGTGCCGAGGCCCAACACGAACCGACCACCGCTCAGCTGGTCGAGCGCCGCGGCGGTCTGGGCGAGCAGCGCGCGCCCGCGAGTGAAGACGTTCAGCACGCCGCTCGCGAGGCGAAGGCGGCTGCTGTTCTCTGCGGCGACGGCGAGCGGGGTCACACCGTCGAGATTGACGGATTCTTCCGACCACACGCTGTCGAACCCGGAAACTTCAGCCTGCCGGACAAGATCTGCAAGCTCGGACAGAGGGACGTCCCGAAACGGGATCGTGAGGCCGATTCGCACGGTCGCTTACTGTAAGCCGCGTGTTCCCGACGACCGCCATCGTCACCGGCGGCGCGTCTGGCATCGGAGCCGCCGTTACGAACCTTTTGCAAAACGAAGGTTGCGCCGTGCGCGTCCTCGACCTCGCCACAGGATTCGACGTCGACGACCCACGGGCCTGGGAGCAGGTCGGACCCGTCGAGTTCGCGTGCCTGAATGCCGGAGTGACGACCGGCGAAGGCGACATCGCGAAGCTCACCGATGACGCGTACCGGCGCATCCTCGGCGCGAACGTGAACGGCGTCGTGTACGGCACGCGCCGGATGGCGCAGGTGATGACCGGTGGGGGGGCCGTCGTCGCCACCGCTTCGCTCGCCGGGCTGACGGCGCTTGCGACAGACCCCCTCTATTCGCTCACGAAGCACGCAGTGGTCGGATTCGTCCGCAGCGTCGCGCCGTCGCTCGAGG
>JBAVUF010000161.1:0-13744 GCA_049696635.1 Acidimicrobiales bacterium
TCACGACGCCGGACTCGGATCGGCCGCGACGACGAGTTCCGCGAGCGCCGTTGCGATGCGGGGATCGTCGTTGAGAGAGGCCGTCCGTGCGAACGCGAGACCGAGCTCCTCGGCGCGCGTCTTCGCCTCGACTTCGAGGTCGTAGCAGACCTCGAGATGATCAGAGGTGAAACCGGCGGGACACACAACGACGGCGGTTGCTCCCTCGGCGGCGAGGCGTTCGAGCACGTCCAAGATGTCCGGTCCGAGCCAGTCTTCTTGTGTCCGGCCGGCGCTCTGCCAGCCCGTGCGCCAGCGATGGAGGGCGGCCTTCTCGGCGACAAGGGCCGCTGTCTCCGCGAGTTCGGCGGCATAGGGGTCGCCAGAGTCCAGGATGCGGACCGGGAGGCTGTGCGCCGTGAAGACGACCTCGACCTCATCCGGGGAGCTGCCGAGACGGGCGATCGCGTCGATCGTGTGTTCGGCGAGGACGTCGATGAGCACGGGATTCGTTCCCCAGCGCTCGATGAAATTGCTTCGCAGCCTTCGGGTGTCCGCTCGCTTCCGAGCCCGCTCGGTGTACTCGCCGACGCTCATCGCCGAGAAATGTGGCGCGAGGACGATGCCGGCGATCGCTTCGGCGCCCTGGTCGGCGAGTGAGTCGACCGCCTCTTCGATCTTCGGCGGTGAGTGCTTCGCGCCGTAGGCGACGCTGAAATGGCCCGGCGAGCGCGAATCGAGGGCGCGCTGCAGCGCCTCGATTTGCGCCATGGTGCGTTCGGCGAGCGGAGAGACGCCGCCGATCGCCGCGTACCGCCTCTGTAGGTCCGCGAGCTGCTCGGCGCTCGGCGGGCGTCCGCGTCGGATGTCGGTGTAGAAGGCCTCGACGTCTCCCGGTGTCGCCGGGGTGCCGTACGCCATCACGACCACGCCGGTCGTCATGACCGTCCCTCCTCGTGAACGAGGTCGACAAGTGCCCGCAAGACCCCGGGATCGGTCTCGGGGAGGACGCCATGGCCGAGATTGAAGATGTGGCCGGCGGCGGATCGTCCCTGCGCGAGCACGCGGCGGGCGGCTTCGGAGGATGCTTCGAGTCCGGCGAGGCAGATCGCAGGATCGAGATTTCCCTGCAATGCCACGTTCTTGCCGACCCGCCGGACGGCTTCGTCGAGGGGAATGCGCCAGTCGACGCCGACGACGTCAGCACCCGATCTCGCCATCAGGTCGAGGAACTCGCCTGTGCCCACGCCGAAAAGGATGCGGGGCACACCGAACCTAGCGAGTGCTTCGAGGATGCGCCGGGTCGCCGGGAGCGCGAATCGCTCATAATCGGCGCTCGACAGACTGCCGGCCCAGCTGTCGAAGAGCTGGATCGCCTCTGCTCCCGCTTCGATCTGCTGGACGAGCGAACTGAGCGAGATCTCGGCGAGCCGGTCAGCGAGTGTGAACCAGGCAGACGGGTCGGCGTGCAACAGCGCCCTCGTGCGGGCGTGGTCTCGAGAGGGCCCCCCTTCGACGAGGTAGCTCGCGAGCGTGAACGGCGCACCGGCGAAGCCGATCACGGGCACGTCGAGCTCTTTCGTCGCACCTCGTATCGCTTCGGCGACGAATGCCGCGGCATCGGGGTCGAAACTGCCGATCCGCTCAACGTCGGAACGATCGCGTACTGGGCTTTTGATGACCGGGCCCTTTCCAGCGACGATTTCGAGGTCGATTCCAGCGGCCTGGAGCGGGATCATGATGTCGGAAAAGATGATCGCCGCGTCCACGCCGTAGCGGCGCACCGGCTGCGCCGTGGCCTCGATCGCGAGCGGGACGTCGCGTACCGCCTCCAAGATGCTCCCCGAGCCCCGCAGAGCGCGGTACTCGGGGAGCGATCGACCGGCCTGCCGCATGAACCAGACCGGCGTTTGCTCGACCTCTTCGCCTCGGGCCGCGGCGAGGAAGGAGGCGGGGCGATCGGACATGGAAGTGACGCTATATCTGCATTCCGCGCTCCGAATTCGGCGCCGGTTCGCAGGTCGGGCGTTTGGTGTGAACCTCGGGCTCTCGACTAAGAAAGAGCCGTGACGGAGGTGACGGCGATCGACACCCCGCCGTCGGCAGCCCCGGTCCATCCGCGCCGGCCGCAACTGCTCGCCGTCGGGGTCATGATCTGGCTCGGTTCGGAGTTCATGTTCTTCTCCGGACTTTTCGCGGCGTTCTTCACGATCCGGGCGCACGCCGCCGTCTGGCCCCCACCGGGCACGAAGCTCGACACGATCCAAGCCGCGGTTTTCACCTTCGTGTTGCTCGCCTCGAGCCCGACGATGCAACTCGGCGTCTGGGCGCAAGAGCGCGGAGAGCGGAACAAGGCGCGGGCGTGGATCATCACGAGCTTCCTCCTCGGCTCCGCCTTCCTCGCCAACCAGTTCTACGAGTGGAAGACGCTGCCGTTCCGCCCGCGGACGAACGCCTACGGCTCGCTCTTCTACATCATGTCGGGCTTGCACGGGTTGCACGTCGCCCTCGGACTCGTCGCGATGATCGCGTTGCTGATTCGCATGTCAGGTCCGCGCGGCGACATGGGAGAGACTCCCGTCTATCAAGCGGTGAGCTACTACTGGCACTTTGTCGACATCGTCTGGATCGCTCTGTTCAGTGCGCTCTTCCTCCTTTCCTAGCCGCCGAGCGGCGGTCCTCCGCGCGGCGGCGCTGCCGCTCGGGATCGTCGGCCTCGCGTTCGTGATCGGCTTTACGGTTTTCGCGCCGCCGCACTTGCGTGCGCCGAGCCGCGCGTCGCAGATCGCCCTCATGGAGCAGGCAACGAAGATCTCGAACGCGGATTTGCAAGAAGGCCGGACGCTTTTCGATGCCACCTGTTCGACGTGCCACGGCACCTTCGCGCAAGGCAGCTCCTTGGCGCCGAACCTCGAGGGCGTCGGCTCGGCGACGGTCGATCTCTGGGTCTCGAGCGGATGGATGCCGCTCGCGAATCCGACGTCGCAACCGCTGCGCAAGCCGGCACTGTTCACCGTCAAACAGTCGGCGGACATCGCCTACTACGTCTCGTCGCTATCCCCGGGTGGCCCATCAATTCCAAATGTGAACCTCAAGGGCGCGAGCGTGAGCAAGGGATTCAGCCTGTTCGCGCTGAACTGCGCGCCATGCCACACGATCACAGGCGCCGGTGACGCGCTCTCGAACGGCATCACGGCACCGCCCCTGCACGGAATCACGAAGACCCAAGTGACGGAGGCGATCCTGACCGGCCCGGGGAACATGCCGCGGCTCATCGCCGAGTTCACACCCCAGCAAGTCAACGACATCGTCGCCTACGTGACAGAGGTCGTCGAACGCCCGGAGCATCCCGGTGGACTGGGACTCGGCGGCGTCGGCCCGGTCGCCGAGGGCTTCATCGGGCTGTTCGTCGGCGTCGGCGTCATCGTGCTCATCACGCTGTGGATCGGCGACCGGAGTCCCGCCGCCGACGACGACGACGAACACCGCCCCCAGGCATCGACGGTCGGCGAGGTGTCGCACAGTGCCTGACGATCACCCGCCGGCGGGCGTCGAGCGCAACGGCGAAGCCCTCGTTCCCCTCGACGTGCCGCAGATGCAGATCGCGGCGCGTCATCCGCGCAGAGTGGAGCGATTGGCGGGTGGCTTCTTCTTCCTTTCGGTGCTCGCCTTCGCCGGATTCGGCGCTGCGTACTGGCAAGCGGCCGCGAGCCGATGGCTCGGCGTGTCGCTCGGGATCGGTGCCGCGGCGTTCGGCGTCGCGCTCGTGTCGTGGGGCAAGTACCTCATGCCGCAAGGTCCCTTCGAGGAGCCGCGCAAGATGATGGCCGTCTCGAAGCACCAGCGGGACCTGGTGGTCGGCGATTTCGTTTCGCGTGGCAAGGTCGCGGTCGACCGCCGCGGCTTCTTGGTGAAACTGATGGGCGCCTCGGCGGGGATCTTCGGGATCGTTGTCGCCTTCCCGTTGCTGCGCTCGCTCGGCCCGGTGGCGAAGAAGCAGCTCTACACGACGGCGTGGCGCAAGGGCTCGTACGTCACGTCGCTCGCCGGCGCGAAGGTCACCATCGACTCCGTCGATGTCGGGGGGATCCTCACCGTCTTCCCCGAAGACGACATCGGTGGCGCGTTGAGCCAGACCGTCCTCATCAGGCTGCAAGAGTCCGGCAACGTCGTGACGAAGCCCGGGCGTGAGACCTGGGGACCACACGGCTATGTCGCCTTCTCGAAGGTCTGCACGCACTCGGGATGTCCGGTCGCGCTCTACGAGGAGCTGACCCAGCAGCTGCTCTGCCCGTGTCACCAGTCGCTGTTCGACGTGCGCGACGGTTGCGAGCCAATCTTCGGTCCGGCGCCGCGTCCGTTGGCGCAGCTACCGCTCTATGTCGATTCGACTGGGCATCTGCGGGCGCAGCGGGGCTACGACGAACCCATCGGTCCCGGGTTCTGGTCACGAGGCGGAACGACGTGATCGACCGGCTCTACGACTGGTTCGACAACCGTCTTGGGTTCTCACGCGGTGGGCGATCGATCCTCAACAAGATTTTCCCCGACCACTGGTCGTTCCTGCTCGGCGAGATCGCGCTCTATTCGTTCATCATCTTGGTGGCGACGGGGGTCTTCCTCACGCTCTACTTTGTGCCCTCGGCGCACGAGGTCGTTTACACCGGCCCCTATGTGCCGCTTCACGGCACGAAGGTCTCCGAGGCGTACGAGTCGACGGTCAACCTGTCCTTCGCCGTGCGCGGCGGGTTGTTGATGCGCCAGATGCACCACTGGGCGGCGAACATCTTCGTCGGGGCGATCGTCGTCCACATGCTGCGTATCTTCTTCACCGGCGCGTTTCGCCGTCCTCGCGAACTCAACTGGATCCTCGGAGCGACGCTGCTCATCCTCGCGATCTTCAACGGGTTCATCGGCTACTCGCTGCCCGACGATCTCATTTCGGGAACAGGGATCCGGATCGCCTTCTCGATACTCGAGGCGATCCCCTTCGTCGGTCAATACCTCGCCATCTTCTTGTTCGGCGGCAACTACCCCGGGAACGGTACGATCATCCCGCGCTTTTACGTCATCCATGTGCTGATCCTGCCGCTCATCATCATTGCTCTCATCACCGCGCACCTCGGTCTGCTCGTCCATCAAAAGCACACGCAGTTCAAGACAAAGAGGGCCCGAGAGGACAACGTCATCGGTTCGCCTCTGTGGCCGACCTTCACGGCGAAGACGACCGGCTTCTTGTTCCTGATTACCGGCGTCACGGCGCTGATGGGTGCCGTGTTCCAGATCAACCCGATCTGGATCTACGGCCCGTACAAGCCGTACATCGTGAGCTACGCCGTGCAGCCGGACTGGTACATGGGTTGGTTGGACGGCGCGCTCAGGGTGTGGCCGGCGTGGGAGATCCACTTCCCCGGCCACATGATTCCGAACGCGTTCTTCCCGGGCATTCTGATGCCGGGGATCACCTTCACCCTGATCTATATGTGGCCGTGGATCGAGGCGAACCTGAGCGGTGACAATCGAGAGCACCACCTGCTCGATCGCCCGCGCGACCGGCCGAAGCGGACGGCGCTCGGCTGCGCGGTCTTCGCCTTCTATTTCGTACTCTTCGGTGCGAGCGCGACCGACGTATTGGCGAACTACCTCCACCTCACCTTGAACGAGGTGCTGTGGGGCTTCCGCATCTTGGTGATCGTCATTCCGCTCGTCACCTACCCGATCGCGTACAAGATCTGCGTCGAGTTGCGGGACACCCCGGGAACCTGGCGTCGCAAGCGGCCGAACATCGTCGTGCGGTCGGACGAGGGTGGCTACGAGGCGGTCCCGGCGGACGAGTACCCCGGCTACGTCGCACCTGATCTCGAGCCGGTGCCCGTCGACGAGGTCGATGTCTTGGCCTCGCTCTCCTCGGAGCCCGAGTCCGAGGGGATCTACCGCGTGCCGCGCGAATACCGCTAATCCGGCAACTTCAGAAAGAGCCGGTGGTGGGACTCGAACCCACGGCCTGACGATTACAAGTCGTCTGCGCTGCCAGCTGCGCCACACCGGCGAAGGTCTTGAGTGTCCCACGTCGGTGCCGCACGGTCCGCCACCCCGTCGGGCCGTCGCGCGAACAATTTGGCAGGCACCCGCCAAGAGGCTCGACCCGACTACAATCGGGCCGCCCAATACGACCCGGATACCCGGTTCTTCCGCGGCTTCGCTGAGGGTGCCCGCTCCGACCGAATCGTTGGCGAGCGACGCCCGAAGTGGCACGGTAGAGAGACCACGCGGCAGGACGACAGGAGGAAATGTTCGATGCGGATCCTTGTTCTCGGAGGTGACGGCTACCTCGGGTGGCCGACGGCGCTCCACCTTTCCAACCGGGGCCACGACGTTGGCGTCGTCGACAACCTGATTCGCCGCCACTACGACGACGAGATGGGAGTCGACTCGCTCGTCCCGATCCGGCAGCTGCAGCGCCGAGTCACGACCTGGAAGGAAGTGAGCGGGCATTCGATCGAGCCGTTCATCGGCGACCTGAACGATTACACCTTCGTCCACGAGACCCTTCGCAGCTACGATCCTGACGCGATCGTCCATTTCGGCGAGCAGCGCAGCGCGCCGTACTCGATGATCGATCGCGAACACGCCGTGTACACGCAGGTAAACAACGTTGTCGGCACGCTGAACCTGCTCTACGCGATGACCGAACTCAACCCCGCGATCCATCTCGTGAAGCTCGGGACGATGGGAGAGTACGGCACCCCGAACATCGATATCGAAGAAGGCTTTATCGAGATCACCCACAAAGGAAGGACCGACGTCCTGCCGTTCCCGAAGCAGCCCGGCTCCTTCTACCACCTGTCGAAGGTGCACGACAGCCACAACATCCTGTTCGCCTGTCGCATCTGGGGGCTGCGCTCCACCGACCTCAATCAGGGCATCGTCTACGGGCAGCAGACCGCGGAGACGGCGCTCCACCCGGACTTGGAGACGCGCTTTGACTACGACGCGGTGTTCGGCACGGTGCTGAACCGCTTCGCCGTGCAAGCGGCGGTCGGCTATCCGCTCACGGTCTACGGCAAGGGCGGTCAGACCCGCTCCATGCTCGACATCCGCGACACGCTGGCGTGCGTCGAGCTCGCCTGTCTCAACCCGCCCGCGGCGGGCGAGTACCGCGTCTTCAACCAGTTCACCGAAGAGTTCTCGGTCGGCCAGCTTGCCGAGTGGGTGAAGCGCGTCGCGCCCGTGCCGGTGACAATCGAATCGATCCCCGACCCGCGCGTGGAGAAAGAAGAGCACTACTACCACGCGGTGACGACGAAGCTCCCCGAGCTCGGCCTGAAGCCGCACTTGCTCTCCGATGAGCACGTCGCCTCGCTCGTCGAACTAGCGCTGCGCTTCAAGCACCGCGTCAACCCTGAGGCCATCCGTCCGACGGTGAACTGGCGCTCGACGAAATCGGAGGTCAGCGTCAGCGGGGGTTCGGTCGGCGAGTGAGGCTCCGGTCGTGGCGCGAAGCCACGGCTTCGACTTTGTTTCGCTGACCGCCCAGTAGCGTCTCGGCCGTGCTCGGACCGCGCACGCGGCGCACGCCGAATCAAACCCGTCGCGACCGTCGCCGAATTCTCCTCACCGCAGTCGTGGTCGCCGTCGTCGCGCTCATCCTCGGCGAGGTGATCGACGACATCGTCAAGTCGTCACCGGGCGCGCAGCGCCGCGCCGAGGCGACGTGGGTGTCGGCGGCGTCCGCTGTGATCGCCCAGTCGAACATGGAGGCCGGCGAGCTGCGGACCATCCGATCACGTGCGACGACGCCCACCGACTTCAACCGCGTGACGCTTGAAGTCGCACTCACCGAGCTCGAACGAGAAGCCGCGGAAACGCAGGCGACGTACTCGCAGCTCAGCTTGGCGGCCCCGAGCCCGGTAATCGGGTCTTTGATGAGCGCGGTTCTGAAGGATCGGTGGGAGGGGATCGCACTGCTCGCCTCTGGGATCAACCGAGCGATCTCCACTCCTCCCGACGCGGCGTCAGGGAAAGCGTCGTTGTCGGCAGCCGGTCGACGGCTGGAGGCGGCGGACGCTGCGTATCAAGAGATGGCCCGGCTCGTCCGCCAACGCGGGCGCGACGCGGCGATGCCGATCTCGCACTGGATCACGGTGGACGCGAATTGGTCGCTCCCCGCGCTCACCTCGTTTTCCTCGTCGCTTGCTCACGCGGCCCGCCTCGCCGCGGATCCCTCGATCGGAATCGTCGACGTATCGATCGAACCGCAGCCTTTGCGCATTACCGGCCTTCCGACTCCGACGACCACGACGGCTCCGGGGCCGACGACCACGACGACCACGACCACGACGACGATTCCAGGGGCAACGACGACGACGTCAACGAGCACGACCACCACGACCACGACCACGACGACGACGACGTCGCCGGCGCCCACGACAACACTTCAGATCCCACCTTCGGGTGCCGTCGCGGTGATCGCGGCAACGAAGAAGATCCGTGTGTTCGTCGTCGTCAGAGATCTCGGCAACACCTGGATCAGGGGTGCGTCTGTGTCGGCGTTGGTCGTTCCCGCGAGGAATCGCTCGGTCCGTTCGAGCGGAGACGAAGCCTCGAGCAAGCTCCCGACGCTGGCGCCTGGTTCGTCCACCTACATCGCGCTGCGCGGGCTGCGCGTCCCACGACCGGCGACCTACGTGCTCCTCGTCACGGCGAGGATGCGGTCGGGATCGGCCGTTCGTCGCTCGGTGACGATCGACCTTTCCGGGTGACCAGCACCGTCGGGTCCGCTAGGCGTCCTCTTCCGGATCGTTTGTCGGGGCGCCGGCGCGCCGCCACCATTCGCGCTCGGCGCGCTCGACGACTTCGCGCACCGGTTGTCCGGTCGTCTTCGCGAGCGACGCGGCGTCGTCGTGCTCGACCTTGACGCGCCCGGGACTCACTTTCACCCGCAATGGAACCCCGTCGACATCGACGGCGCTCATCGAACGCGCCGCCGTTGTTCGGCCGACCGAGGTCGTACGCACACCGAGTGTCCCGGTCTCCGACATCACGACGCGAGTGAGCTGGTCGACGAGGGCCGCTTCGCAAAGGGCCGAAAGAACGTGGCCCGGTCGGCCCTTTTTCATGACGACGGGGGTGACCCAGGCGTCGTTCGCGCCGGCGTCGAGAAGCGAGCCGAGTGCATCCGCGAGCTGCTCACCGGTCGCGTCGTCGAGGTTCGCCTCGAGGACGACGAGCGGCTGACCAAAGCGCGCGCTGCCGACGCTCGCCGCCGGGTGGCCGAGAACGACCTGGGTGCAGTTCGGCAGCCCGTCGATCTCGCGTGACCCGGCGCCGTAGCCGGTCGCCTCCACCGTCATCGGTGGGAGAGCGCCGAAGGAAGACACCATCGCGGAGAGAATCGCCGCCCCGGTCGGTGTGGTGAGCTCGACGTTCACTTCCCGGCCCCAGACCGGTGCGCCCGCGAGCAGGGCGAGCACCGCCGGAGCGGGGTTCGGGAGCATCCCATGGCGTGTGCGCACCGCGCCGTGGCCGAGCGCGACGGGGCTCGATGTCACCTCGTCTACCCCAAGGATCTCGAGCGCGGCCGCGGTGCCGACGACGTCGACGATCGTGTCGTGGCCGCCGAGCTCGTGGAAGTGGACCTGCGCGGTCGGGCGACGGTGAAGTCGTCCTTCGACGCTCGCGAGTGCCGAGAACGCTGCGAGCGACCGTTCGTGGACCCGCGACGGCAAGTTCGCGTCTTCGAGGATCGTGACTATGTGGGGGAACGTCCGGACGACACCGGTCTCGCCGACGCGCACCTCGACCTGGGTCGACGCGATGCCGCCACGCAGGACCGGCTTCGTGTCGAAGCTCCACGAGCCGATCGGGAGCCGATCGAGAAGCTTGCGAAGCTCGTCGAGGTCGGCACCGGCGTCGATCAAGCTGCCGAGTGCCATATCACCAGCGATGCCGGCGAAGCAGTGGAACCAGGCGATCCGTCTGGCGACGAACCGATCGCCGGACATTTCGCGATCACGCGAGGGGTGCTCCTTCATCTCAGCAAGCGGGCGACCGCGCACGCCGCGCCGTAACCGTTGTCGATGCCGACGACGGTTATGCCTGGCGCACAACTCGCGAGCATCGCGAGGAGCGCAGTCACTCCTTCGAGTGAGGATCCATACCCGACGCTCGTCGGCACGGCGACGACCGGAGCGGGGACGAGGCCGCCGATCACGCTCGCGAGCGCGCCTTCCATGCCCGCGATCGCGACGACGGCGTCGCACTTGCGGAGTTCGGTTTCGTGAACGAGCAATCGATGGATGCCGGCGACGCCGCAATCGGTATAGAGCGTCGGTGTGAAGCCGAAGACGCGGAGCACGGCGAGACACTCGTGGGCGACGGGAAGATCCGACGTGCCAGCGGTGACGATGGCGACCTGGCCTTCTTTCCGATCTGACTCTCGCCAGGAAACGAAGTAGGTGTCATCCGGGTCGTCGGTTTCCGGCGTCACCCGTCCGCCGGGTGCAGCGCGGAGAACGGCGTCACGTTGGCGCAGGCTCGCCCGCGTGAGGAGCACCGGTCCGATCTCGTTACGGAGGAGTTCCGACACGATCGCTGCGCACTGATGTGGCGTCTTGTCGCGAGCGAGCACGGCCTCCGGCATGCCTTGTCGGAGACTGCGATGGTGATCGACCCGGGCGAACCCGAGGTCGGCAAAGGGGAGCGAGCGCAGGCGTTCTGTCGCCTCCTGCGGCGAAACCGATCCGTCGCGCACGCCATCGAACAGATCGTCGAGGTCCGAGGGGCGCATTTCGGCTCCTATCCTGCCAGCCCGCACATCTTGTATTGCCACCTGTTCAATTAGCGTCGACGAACGGGAGGGATGGCAGAGCGGACGAATGCGACGGTCTTGAAAACCGTTGGGCGACGAGCCTCGTGGGTTCGAATCCCACTCCCTCCGCCGCAGGCCCGACCCCAGCACGGAGGTCTTCTCAAGCTGACGCCATTGAGTCTCGCCACTTCTTTGCAGCACGAGTTCGACCGCGCGTGCTGGGGATTCGTGCAGTGAACTGGGCGGCATCTCTAGACATTCTGTCTACGAGGATGTGACGCTCTGTCTATGGAAAAACCGTGCCAATTTGATGCATCCTTTCCAGCATGGTGGTTGTCGCGCGGGAGGTTGCGCGACGTCCCGCAGGTCAAGCGGAGCGTTTCGGACTTAGCGTCCCAATTTGTTCGCACGTTGAGCGAGCGCCAGGTCGGGCGATTTCGATGAACCCCGGCGCGCACCCAGTTCCTCGCGGAATCCCGATGGACCGATCGACGGACATTCCGCGTTGTGTGGGCATGGCCCCGGATTCCTCCTCCAAAAGGCCGGCGCACCATTGCGCGATGAAATGCTGACGCTTCGAATCGAGTCGGGCAGCAACTGAGACAGGACTAGCTGTGACACACGAAGAACGACGAGATTCGATCGCGCTCACGCCGCGCCAGTGGGAAGTTCTGCGGCTCCTTCTTCAAGGGGTGCGGGTTCCCGCCATCGCGGCGAAGCTCGGGGTGACGCGCAGCACGATCCGCAACCACCTGGCGACGATTTTCCGGCGGTGCGGAGTGCACACGCAGTCGGAACTGATCGAATTCTTCCACGAGCGGGCTCCGATCAGAGTCGAGTTCGACGGTCGTAGCGAAGTCGTGGGACCGCGCTAGCGCGTTAGCGGACTCCCTGTAGGCGGGTTTCTGCCACTCGACCTGCGAGTACGATGCGTGCCCGCGCAACCGTGGACCATGTCCTCGTCGTTCGACTGCCCGGGTAGCTCAGTGGTAGAGCAGCGCACTCGTAATGCGCAGGTCGTGGGTTCGAATCCCACCTCGGGCTCCCGAACCTGCCTGGTAGCATGCGCTCACATGATTAGCAGCCCGGTATACCAGTGCCGCAGGCTGAGGTAATGGCTCGGTATACCGAGACGCATGAACGTCGATCTCGTCGCCCGCTTCGAAGCCAAGGTCGATCGCTCTGGCGAGCACCACCTCTGGACGGGTGCGCGGAAGGTCGACGGAACCGGAATGTTCAAGGTCGGACCCGGCGCACCGAAGGTCGCCCGAAAAGTTGCTTGGGAGATCGCTCATGGTCCTGCTCCGGCCAGCGCTCGCGTGATCAGTTGCGAAGTTAAGGCCTGTGTACGTGTCGACCACCTCAGACTCGAACCGATCGCACCTTCAGGCCGGGCTTCACGTAGCCGTCTTGCTGCGTCGACCCGCGTGCAGATTCAGGTCAACGGTGTCAGAGTCCACCGTCGTGTACGGGGCGGCCGGGCGGACGTCGAGTCAGCACGAGCCTCGCTTCGGCGACAACTCCAACAGATCCCCGGCCACGATCGCGATGCCATGCACTGGAGTGTCGACGACCTCGTCAAGCGCTATCTCGGGCACCTGGAGGCACAGGGACGAGAGGTTCGAACGCGCAAACGTTACGCGAGCGTCGCGAAGGTGTGGTTGTCGCCTGTAATCGGACAGAAACCTGCACGGCGCCTCAGTCCCGACGACGTTGATAGTTGTTTCGCGCGGATGCGACAGGCTGGGCAGAGCACAGGGTCGATGAACTACGCGAGGGCCCTACTCTCGGGTGCCTATCGCTGGGGTCGACGCACGGGCAAGGTGTTGCACGACCCGATGCTCGGCTTCCAATTGCCGAAGAGCACCTATCGATCGCGCGAGAAACTCCCGCCTGAAGCCGCCGATATTGCTCTTATCTTGCGCGCGGCGATGAAAACTGCACCGGAGATCGTCCCGATCCTGATGCTCGCTGCGACAACCGGAGCGCGATTGGGCGAGCTAGTCGCTCTTCGAGGTTCCGATGTCGACTGGGAGCGGAGTTCCATGTGGGTAAGCGCCGCGGTGGACCTCGAGGGGACTCTCAAGGAGCCGAAGCGGAGCCAGCATCGTAGGGAAGTGCCTCTCGACGAGGGCACGCTTGCCGTATTCCGTCGCCAAATCGACGACATGCAACATCGAGCGGCGGTAATCGGAACATCGCTTGCTCCCCAGCCGTTTCTGTTCAGTCCGGAGCCGGATTGCTCGAAACCGATGAGAACGAATTTCGTGACGACGAGGCTGCAGGTGGTGAAGGGCTTTCTTGGGGTGGAAGACAAATCGCGCAAGACCATTGAGCTCGAGGACGAGGCGTTGCGTCTACGTCGAGAAGGAGGTCATGAGCGGACGGGGCGCCCCGGGCCGCCTCTCAAGGACGGCGCAGCCCTGTCCTACGGGGACATCGCGAGGGTCCTTGGTCGAACGAAGGCTTGGGCAAAGCGTGCTTGTGAATCCGCCACGCGACGCGAGCAGGCTCCCTCGACGACGCCAGGTTTCAATCTCTCCTTCAATGGGTTTCGCAAGTTCACGTCGAGCGAGCTGCTGGACGCAGGGTTCAACATCAGCGTGGTAGCGCAAAGGCAGGGCCACACGCCGGAAGTCGTAGCGAAGCATTACGCGAAGGCCAGGATGTCGGCTCGTCGGCAGGCCGCTGAGCACCTTGGGCAGGTGGTGCACGGCGCCGCGCCAAGAGACTCGACGATCTCTCCCGATGTGAGACGGAGCTTTGCGCCTGTAGACGCGCCAGCATCGGACTGCAAGAGGTAGCGGCGGTGTCGACATATTAAAAGACTTAGAGCGCGCGCCAATAGGCGCACGCTGCGCGGATGCGAGGATCTCTAACCCGCGGCGACGAGCAATCCGGCTGGAGTGTGGCACTCGCCCGCGGACACCGCGAGCGATTCCGCGACCGAAGAGA
>JBAVUF010000162.1:0-4840 GCA_049696635.1 Acidimicrobiales bacterium
GACGCGGCGTCGGCCGCGTCGACATCCGACGCGACCTCCTCGGGCGCCCCGGACGCTTCGAACTCGTCCTCGTCCTCGCGGGAGTTCGCCGGCCCGTCGGGGTCCTGGTTGAGGTCGTCTTCGTCGAACGGCCCGTCGGAACGGTTCGACGCCGAGGTCACCGTCACCGATTCCTCGCTCACCTGTTCGAACAAGGACTGCGCGAACAACGTCGTCCCCGCCTGTTCGAGCCGCCCTTTGATCACCTTGAGCGGCAAGAAATTCTCACGCTGTTGGCGCAGGATCCATCGCAGGCGTTCGATGTCCTCCTCGCCGAACTTGCGGTACCCCGAGGCGTTGCGCTCGGGATGGATGAGGCCGCGACTCTCCAAGAAGCGAATCTTCGAGACCGTCACGTCGGGGAATTCCTTCGTCAGGAGTTCGAGGACTTCGCGAATCGACTTCGTCATCTGCTTCGCGGCGGGGCTCTCGGAGTGCGCGCTCACGGGGCGAGCGCGGAGACGAAGACGAGCTTGAACTTGCCAATCTGCACCTCGTCACCGCTTTTGAGCGGCGAGGAGTCGATCCGCTCGCGATTCAGGTACGTGCCGTTCAACGAACCAACATCGCGAACGACATATCCCTCCGGCGTACGCTCGAACTCCGCATGCCGGCGCGAGACGGTGATGTCATCCAAGAAGATGTCACTGTCAGGATGACGACCGACGCGCGTGATGTCTCCGTCGAGAATGAACTTCGAACCGCTGTTCGGCCCGCGCTTCACGACGAGCACGCCGACGCCGTTCGCGAGCTCGGAGACCTCGACTCCGAGCTCGTCCTCACCAAGCTCGCCCGTCGATTCCTCCGGAACGAATGAAATGGTCGTTTCGGTGCTTTGGACGAGTGGTGCGCCACACGACGAACAGAAGTTCACGCCTTGTGGGTTGCGGTGACCGCAGTTGCTGCAGAACACGTCGCTCACGGTAGCCGCGATCCCTTCTCTGGTTTCCTGCCTCTCGCTGTGTTTGGGCTGCTAGGTGGTCGTGAGTTCGCGGTAGCTCGCCGCATCGAGGAGATCCGCGAGCTCGCCCGGATCAGACGGCGAGATCGCGCAGATCCAGCCCTCGCCGTAGGGATCGTTGTTCACCTTCTCCGGCGCGTCGGACAACTCCGCGTTCACCATCACGACCTCACCGGAAACCGGTGCGTAGATCTCCGAGACCGACTTCGTCGACTCGATCTCCCCCAACGTGTCGCCCATTTTCACCGATGTTCCCTGCGCGGGGAGCTGGATGAAGACGACATCGCCGAGCGCGTCCTGCGCGAAATCGGTGATGCCAACGCGCACGAAACCGTCTTCTGTGCGCGCCCACTCGTGGTCGTTCGTGTACCGGAGATCGTCGGGGGTGTCCACGTCGGCCATGGTAGCGATGACCTGATCAGTTCTCCTCGAGAAACGTCTGAACGTCTTCGAGCGCGGTGTGCGCCCGCGCCACAGACGCCGCTTCGTCGTCGGCCTCAGCGAAGACGTGGGTGAGGGGTTCTTCGACGTCGGGCACGATAAGCGTCCAGCCGCTCGCGTCGACGAGCTTCACCCCGTCGATCAGGATCACGTCCTCGCCCCGGGCGCGCTCGCTAAACCACCGCATGACGGCCCCTTTTTGGTCTGACGGCGTCACCACGGTCTCGTGGACGACGTGGACCTTGGGGAGCCCTTTCCTCAGACCGGACAGCGAAAGCCCGCTCTCAGCGAGCATCGAGAGCACATAGACGAGCGTGGCGATCGCGTCGAACGCCGGCATGAAAGGCGGGAACCCGTAGCGACCGTCGGTGCTGGCGGCCAGGGTGGCGCCGCTGTCGACGGCGATGTCCATCAGGTTCGCGGCGCCGATCTGGCCCCAGACGACCTCGCCACCGAGTTCGGAGAGGACCTCGTTCACTTTCCAGGTGGCACTCACCGGAACGGCGACCCGCACCCCGGGAGTGGTCTCGGCGACGAGGCGGCTTAGGACCAGCAGCGCCGCGCCGTCGTCGAGCACGCCGCCCTCGTCGTCGACCAAGGTGAGCTGCTCGCCCTCTGAGCCGAGCACCGCCCCCATCGCCGCGCCCGAGGCACGAACGAGGTCGGCTACGTTCCGCGCAGACGCCATCCGGTCGAAGGCCATCGCGCCGACGGTCGACAGCATGGGGTTTATCGCCAGCACCTCGGCGCCGATCTTTGAGAGCACGCTCGGCATCACGAGGCTCGCCGTCCCGAATCCGTAATCCAAGACGAGCTTGAAGCGTGCCTGTCGCAGCGCCTTCTGATCGACCCCCGACATCAGCGCAGCCGTGTACAGCTCGGCCGTGCGCGAAGGGAAATCGATATCGCCGATCTCGTCGCCGAGGACGCGGCGCAGGTCCTCGCGATAAAAGAGCCGCTCGATCTTCCGCTTCGTCGAGTCGTCGACGTCGACGCCGTCTGAGTCGAGGAATCGGATCACGACCGACTGGGAGTCGTCGGGGTCGAGTCCGACCGTCACCCCACCACGATTCGCCCCCGAGCGGATATGAAACCGCGTCAGCGGCAGCGGTGCCGCCTCGAGGTCCTCGACGTTCACTCCCGTCGCGTTCAATCCCACCATCACGGCGCGTTTCAGCATCCGTGCCGACCGTGAGGAGTCCCGAGAGGCGGCAACCGTCGATCCCATCGGGAACCCCGCCGCGAAAGCCATCGCGACACGAGTCGCGAGCTCAGGAGACAGATCGACGTTCGCGAGCCCGGTGAGACCCCTGCGTCCGAACAATGTCTGGGCGCCGCGCGTCTCCCAGATGATTGACGACGTCACGGTGGCGTTGGATTCGACGATCTTGTGGGGGTAGATCTTCACGCCCGAATTGATGACGGCGAAGCGACCGATCCGACTGCGATCGCCGACGACGACACCGCTGCCGAGGTGGGCTCCCTGGCGGATCTCGGTTGATCGCCCGATCACACTGCTCGTCGCCGTGGCGCCGGGGCCGATGAAGCAGTTGTCGTGGACGACCGAGCGCTCGAGGCTCGCGTTCTCCGCGACCCGGACGTTCGCGCCGAGGACCGAGTAGGCGCCGAGGTGCGCGCCGGGCCCGATCCGGCAGTTGTCACCGACCATCACCGGCGCATCGATCGTCGCGGTCGGGTCGATCACCGCGCTCTCCCCCACCCACACGCCGTCGCGCAGCGGGAAGGCGCCGATGTCGATCTCGACCCGACGGTCGAGGATGTCCTCGTGCGCCTTTAAGTAGGCGTCGAGTGTGCCGACGTCCTCCCAGTACCGCTCGCTCGCGTAGCCGTATAGCGGTCGGCCCTCGTCCAAGAGGACGGGGAAGACCTCGGAGGAGAAGTCGACGGGCTTGTCCGGTTCGATCGCGTCGAGGACGCTCGGGTTCAGCACGTAGATGCCGGTGTTCACCCGGTCGGAGAAGACCTGACCCCACGTCGGCTTCTCCAAGAACCGCTCGATCCGGCCGTCTTCGGCGGTGATGACGATCCCGAACTCGAGCGGGTTCTCCATCGCCTTCAGCGCCAAGGTGACTTCGGCCTGGCGCTCGTCGTGGAACGCGACGAGCGCGGAGAGATCGATGTCTGTGAGGACGTCACCCGAGATCACCAAGAACCGCTCGTCGAGGGCCTCGCGGGCGTTCAGGACCGACCCCGCGGTGCCGAGGGGGGATTCCTCGGTCGCGTACTCGATCGCGACCCCGAACTCCGAGCCGTCGCCGAAGTACGTCCGAATGGTGTTCGCCATGAAAGCGACCGTGACGATCACCTCGTCGAAGCCGTGCTTCCGCAAAAGCGCGATGACGTGCTCCGCCATCGGCCGATTCGCCATCGGCAGCATCGGTTTCGGCTGATTCGTCGTGAGTGGGCGAAGGCGCGTGCCCTCGCCGCCCGCCATGATGACGGCCTTCATCGGACCGGCGCGCCAAGGCGCGCCCGTGTGGTGGGCGCCATCACGAGGTCGATCCTTGCGCGTGGACGCGTCGCGACGCGAGCGCGGCCTTGGCAGCCGGGACGTACATCAGTGTCGCGATGAGCAAAAACCCCAGCCCAGGCACGGCACACAACCAGGCGAGCACCCGCATCGTCGAGTCGAAAAGCGACTGTCCATCGCCGAGCACCATCAGCGGAAACGCGCACATCAGCCCGAAGGTGCCCGCTTTGCCGTACCAGTTCACATCGATGCGCGCCGCGCCGAGGGAGGCGAGCACGAGCACCATCGCGCTCACGGCAGCGTCACGGGCGATGACGACGGCACATAACCAGACCGGGATCGCGCCGTAGACCGTGCTCGCGATGACCGCTGTCGCGAGCACGACGCGATCGGCGCTCGGATCGATCACTTTGCCGATGGTCGTCACCTGACCCGTGTGGCGGGCGACGTAGCCGTCCAAGAAGTCGGTCGCTCCCGCCACGCCGAGCAGGAGGAACGCGAGGATGCGGTCGTGCGCGGCGAACAGCGCCGCAACGAAACCGGCGACGAGAAAGAGGCGACAGAGCGTGATCGCGTTCGGCAGCGTCCAGATGCGATCGAGGCCGTCCGGCGGCGATGGCGGCAACGCCGGATCGGTAAG
Organism: Acidimicrobiales bacterium; assembly: GCA_049696635.1. Classification (GTDB taxonomy): domain Bacteria; phylum Actinomycetota; class Acidimicrobiia; order Acidimicrobiales; family Bog-793; genus CAVRXQ01. The sequence goes on from JBAVUF010000162.1 coordinate 4,573, forward strand.
TTCACCGTCCACGGCGGTCACCGCGAAAGTCTACGAAGAGAGCCGATCGGGGTCGCCAACCGTTGTGACAAGAGTCACTGACACACCGCCCACGTACGCTCGGCCCGAAATGGGAGCTGGCGGTGAGGCTGTCATTGCGCCCCACCAGAGGACAGAAGCAACCGACAGTCGTCGTCCGGGCGACGCGGCTAGCGACGGCGGAGGAGACCGCGGATCGTGAGCGCGGCGATCGTGACGAACGCGCCGACCACCGTCGTCGCCCGCACCC
>JBAVUF010000163.1:0-3112 GCA_049696635.1 Acidimicrobiales bacterium
CGCCTGGATCGACCGAACGGCTAGGTCACTGACGCACGGAAAATCTCTCTGATCGATTCGTCGAGGGTGGCATCGAACGCTTCATCGCTCTCGTGGGTCGACAGCCCCTCGGTGAGCGCGCGAGAGAAGCTGGCGATCACGCCATGGTTGGCCGTCAGTCGGCCGTCTGCCTCTTGTCTCGTGTATCCGCCGGACAGCGCGGCGACTCGCAAGACGCTCGGATGACGCACGAATTCCTCGTAGAACCCCTCCACTTCGGGCAGCGAAATCTTCAAGATCACGAATTGATCGCGCTCGAGTTCGTCGAGTTGTTCGGCGATCTTCGTCTTCAGGAGTTGTTCTGCCTGGGCTTTGTCTGCGCTGTGGATGTCGATCTCGGGCTCGATGATCGGCACCAAGCCGGCGGCCAAGACCTCCCTGGCGACTTCGAACTGCTGATCGACGATCGCTTTAATCCCGGAGTCGTTCGCCGCCTTGATGAAAGAGCGCGCCTTCGTGCCAAACACGCGGTTTTCCTTCGCCCGTGACAGCAAGGAGCGAAGAGCGGGGATCGGCTTCATGACTTGGACGCCGTTCTCCTCGTCAGCGAGTCCCTTGTCGACCTTCAAGAAAGGCACGATGCCCTTCACGTCCCACAGGTACGAAACGGAGGGACGGCCGTCGATCTCGCGATCCATCGTGTCTTCGAACAAGATGGCTCCAAGGACGCGATCGCCATCGAAGCTTGGACTCGTGATGATCCGGGTACGCATCGCATGTATCAGCGCGAACATTTCGTCGTCGTCTGAATACTGACCCTTATCGATGCCGTATTGCTCCAGCGCCTTCGGCGTGCTGCCACCGCTTTGATCCAAGGCCGCGATAAAGCCCCGTCCGACCTTCATCTTTCGAAGCTGTTCGTCGTTCATGTCAAAGTCCGTAGGTCTTTAGGAGCGCGAACCAAATCTCGCTCGTCGTTGGGAATGCGGGCACCGCGTGCCAGAGGCGATCGAGGGGAACCTCGGCGGTGACGGCGATCGTCGCGGCGTGCAGGAGATCTGGGCCGGCGAACGTGACTCCCAAGAGAACTCTGCGATCCGAGTCGACGACAACCGGGCCAAAGCAGCGCCTTGCTCGGGACGCATCCGTAGTAGTTGCACTCACCGCCGACCAGGCGTCGTTCGATGACCATCGCCCTGAGGCCCCCACGCGCTGCCCGCTCGGCAACCTCGATTCCCACCAGGCCCGCACCGACGATGATCACATCAAAGTCTTCGTCATCCACCATCGAGATCTCCGATCGTCAGCAGCGGGTCCGTTACAGAACGAGAGTGCGCAGGTGGCGCACCGCCGGCGAGCCGTGACCTAATAGGCGATCGTGGAGCGATCGCAGTGTCGAGTCCGGATGCCGTCGGCGCAGTTCACCCGCGAGATCGCTCACCTCGGTGTAGCCGACGTAATAGGTCGAGAGCTGTGTAGAGGTGAGGAGAGCCCGGCGCCACTTCCCCGCGGCCTCCCCTTCCTCTTGGAAGCCACGCCCGATCATGAGTTTCATTGCCGCGTCTTCGGATAGACCCTCGGTGTGGATCTTCGCATCAAGGATCGCATTAAGGATCATCCGAAGCTGCAGCTTGAGCTGCTGAAGGCGCAGCGCGCTCGGATCTCCGTTGCCCGGATAGCCAAGTTCGACCATCACGCGTTCGGCGTACACCGCCCACCCCTCAACGAATGAGCCCGAGTAAAATGCGGCGCGCACTGGGCTCGAACCGTTGAACCGTTTGGAGTGTTGGAGTTGAAGCATGTGACCCGGCATCGCCTCATGGATCATGAGGTCGTGCACCAGGTGGCGGTTGTACTCACGATAGAAGGAAGCGACGCGTTCGTTCGTCCACTCGGCAGGAGTTGGCGAGACGGCAAGGAAAGTCGGAAGATCGGCCGATTCAAGAGGTCCGGGCGGGTCGCAGTAGGCGACTGCGACGCCTCGATCAATCTCGGGCATCGGGATGATTTCGAACCGATCCTTATACGTGGTGACGACCGCGTTCTCCTCCACGAAGGCGATCTGAGCCTCGAGCGCGGAACTTGCGAGGTCGAGAATTGTGTCGTTGTTGGGCGCGTCAGCGGCGAGCGCGTCGAGCGCGTCGCGAACGACGTCCGGCGATGACGGAGGACGTGAGAGGCGTCGAGACGCCGCGTCGGTGATCTCCTCTGTTACCCGTTCGAGGTCGGCCTCCGCCCGCGCAAGGATCGATGGAGCGTCGGCCTCGGCATCGAGTTCAAGCGCGAGTTTGCGTCTGAAGCGTTCGGCGCCGATGCGCGGGTCGCGGAAGGAGTGATCGCGCTCGGAGACGGCGAGGCGTTCGCTCATCCAAGCGCGGTGCGCGTCGAGTGCCTCGAGGGCAAGTGGGCGGACCCGGTCGATCTCGGTTCGGCTCGCGGGCGACAGCGCGAGCAGGCGATCGATCTCCCCGACGATGAGCGCGGCCGTTCCCGCAAACTGGCCGAGTGCCGTTTCGAGGTGCACCCTCGGCATCGCTCCGAGGTTCGATCGGGCGGTGGCGAGCGCGCCAGGAATCGCAGCTAGCCGGCGAGCGAGCGAGCGCAGTCGGTCGCCCGGAGGCGCGAAGTCCCGCGATGTGAGGCCGTAGATCGCACGACCGGGGTTCGAAGCCATCGGGTTCCACGTGTGCTCGCGTAACTCGTCGAGTGCGTACGCGATCTGCTCGAACGCGTTGCGGAGGAGATTCGCATCGACGCGGTTCTCCGCGTTGATGGCGTCAAGGTCGAAACCGGCGAGTCGTTCGAGATGTTTCCCAGCAATCGTTCGCCACGTCTCGAGCGCTTGCGGACTGGCGCCGGGCAATTCATCGTCGTAACGATGGTCGCCGACCTCCGTGGCCCAGTCGGGACGGTGCTTGAGCGCGTCGTCGAGAGCGCCCTTCGCGAAGGCTGCGAAGTCGTCGTTAGCGGTCGAGCCATTGCGGTTCTCGTTCATTCGCGTTTCGAACACCTATCGCCGCGATCAGATCGAGCGCGCATCGCGGAGGCTCAGGCACTCCGTAGTGAAACTAATGCACGTCGCGGCCGGGCTCCTCGCGTCGCGCTCGTTCCGAACCGGCGCGGTCCGGAACTG
>JBAVUF010000164.1:0-2697 GCA_049696635.1 Acidimicrobiales bacterium
TCTGCGCGGCTCACCGTGGTGAGACGGTGGCTACTTCTTCGGGGCGCGCCGGCTCAACGAGCGGGTGAATCTGATGACGAAGACGACGAGCGCGATGAACAGCACGGCGAAGGCGCCGAACCCGATGGCAGCGGCGACTTCGTTCATCGGTCGAGGCGCAATCGGACGAGGCCTTCTTGGACGACGCTCGCAACGAGCGCACCCGAGTGGGCGAAGAGCAGGCCACGGGCAAGGCCGCGTGCGCCGTATGCGATCGGACTCGTCTGGTCGTAGAACAGCCAATCGTCGGCGCGGATCGGACGGTGGAACCACACGCAGTGATCGAGGCTCGCACCCATGAATCGGTCGTCGTAGGGCATCATCCCGTGGCGCTGCAGGATCGTGTCGACCAAGGTGAGATCCGCCGCGAACGTCACGATCGCTGCGTGGATGAGGGCGTCATCTGGAACTGGACCGGTGGCGCGGAACCAGAGCTGTTCGGCCTCGGATCCTTCGCCCCGGCGACGCCATGGGTACTCGCTCACGAAGCGGACATCGAGCCCGTAGGTATTGAGCAAGGAGTGAGGCACTTCGTCGTCGGTTCCGACAAGTTCCGCAACGGAGGTGAGCGTTTCGGGTTCTGGGACGTCGGGGATCGATTCGCCGTGGGTGAGACCCTCTTCGTCCTTGTGGAACGAGCAGGCCATCGCGAGAATCGTCTCGCCGTGTTGGATCCCGGCCACACTTCTCGCCGAAAACGAATGACCGTCACGCAATCTCTCGACTTCGTAGAGGATCGGCCGGTGCGGGTCACCAGGCCGAAGGAAGTAGGCGTGCAGCGAGTGCACGCGCCGGTGTTCGACCGTCCGGCCCGCGGCCACAAGCGCCTGTGCGGCGACCTGGCCGCCAAAGACCCTCCGGCGTTCCTCGTCGAGGCTGACACCGCGAAAGATGTTCACCTCGACTTGCTCCAGATTGAGCAAGTCGACGAGGGGCGTGACGGCCGCTCCTCGCGTCGTCATTTCCCCGACCGATCCGTCACCGCAACTCCACGCCAACTCCCTCTGCCGAGGTGCTGGGTGAAAGTCAGCCCCGAGTGAACGGGAAGGTCCGCCGCCTGCTCCACCCGAGGTGAGGCTGCCCGGCCGTCGTGGCGTTTAATGACGGTCACGTAACGGTGCCATCTGGTCGCCCACAGCCAGAAGGTACACTCAGCAGGCCATGCGCAAAGCGGTGCAACATCCCGTTGTTTTCGCGCGCGAGTACGTCCATTCGGCGCATTTCCGTCGGTTCCTCAAGTACTCCTCGGTTTCGGTCGTCTCGACGATCGTCTCGCTCGGCGGCCTGTACCTCTTCTTCAGAGTGCTGCACATCGGCACGGCGACGGACTCGAACCTGCTGGCGACCGCGATCGCATCGGTCCCCGCGTACTACCTGAACCGCACCTGGGCGTGGGGAAAGAGCGGACGTTCGCACGTCTTCCGCGAGGTCGTTCCCTTCTGGGCGGTAACGATCCTTGGAGTTGCACTGTCGACAACGGCAGTCCACTTCGCCGCCGTTGAGGCAAAGAGCCATCACCTGAGCAAAGACGGAGAGACACTTGCCGTCGAGTTCGCGAACTTCTTCACCTACGGCGTCTTGTGGTTCGCGAAGTTCTCCTTCTTCAACCGGGTCCTTTTCAAGGTGAAGTCGGAGCCGAACACCGAGATCGAGACCGGTGGTCCGCAAAACACCGGTACCGAGCCTGTGCATGCCACTGTCGCTTCGACGGCTCCTGTGCTCGCCGGACAAGGAGCGATTTCCGCCACGGCTAGCGAGCAGCCGGCGGCCCTCGGCGAGGTCGAACACGCCTGACGAGCGCCACCGCGAAGCCCGAGGCGCGCGAATCGATCGACCAGGAAAGAACGAGCAGGATCGCCGCGCCGGTGACGAAGGGAAGGTCCCCGGCGTCGTCGTACCAGGTCCGCCCGTCTCGTAGTGCCACCGACGCGGTGATCAGATCCGGCCTGCCGAGCACGCTCTCGTGCGTGACGGAGCCGTTTGGCGCGACGACGGCGGAATAGCCCGTGGTCGCCGACTGGACGAGCGTTCGGCCCTCGGCGACCGCCTGGAGTCGCGACGCGGCGAGTTCCATCGCCGGGACCTGTGACGTCCCGTACGACGCCGTGTTCGTCTCGACGACGAGCAGCTGCCCGCCGTGCTCGACTCCGCGCCTTCCGATTTTCGGAAAGAACGCCTCGAAGGAGTTGAGAAGCACCAGGCGTCCAGCCGGCGTTGACGCCGTGCTGTCGGAATCGCCAACGATGACGTCTCGGGGTACCCCGGAGAGGCTCACGACCTTTGAGATGAAAGAGCGGAAAGGCACGTACTCGCCAAACGGCACGGGGTGGACCTTTTCGATCGACGCGATCAGCGAGCCGCTCGGTCCGAACGCGACGAGTTCGTTGCGGAATCGCGTCCGACCGACTGGCCACGTCACGCCGGCGAGCACCGTCGCGTGCAGTCGCCTGGCGATCGTCGCGAATCTCTCCGCACGTGGCGAACGCGTCGGCTGAGTAAGCAACGCGAGCGCATCCTCGGGCGTCACGATGAGGCGTGGCGCATCGCGAATTCGGTTGAGCACGGACAACGTCGCCGGATAGGCGGACGCCGGTGACACCTCTGCCGACGTGACGCCTCGTCGCCCACCGCCTTGCACGCCGGCGACGAGGTCACGCC
>JBAVUF010000165.1:0-4432 GCA_049696635.1 Acidimicrobiales bacterium
CGGGCGACCCGGCCGCCCTCGGCCACCTCACCGCGCAGGTGCGAGCCCTCATCGGCGCGGTGCCGCTCTTCGGGGTGTGCCTCGGCCACCAGCTCCTCTCGACGGCACTCGGCGGGCACACCTACAAGCTCGCTTTCGGGCATCACGGCGCGAACCATCCCGTACGACGCCTTGAGACCGGCACCGTCGAGATCGCCTGCGAGAACCACGGCTACGCCGTCGAACGCGAGAGCGTGGAGGGCGCCGCCGTCACCCACGTGAACCTGAACGACGACGTCGTCGAGGGAATCGCCGTGCGAAAGGCGCGTGTCTTTGGCGTGCAGTACCACCCCGAGGCGAGCCCCGGCCCGCATGACGCTGGTTATCTCTTCGCCGAGTTCTGTCAACTGATGAAGATGGCGGCGGGAACGGCCACCTGATGGGCAAGCGAACCGACCTCTCTTCGGTGCTCGTCATCGGATCGGGTCCGATCGTGATCGGACAGGCGTGCGAGTTCGACTACTCGGGGACCCAGGCGTGCCGCGCGTTGCGCGACGAGGGTCTCCGGGTGATCCTCGTCAATTCGAATCCGGCGACGATCATGACGGACCCGGACGTCGCCGATCGCACGTACATCGAACCGCTCGTTCCCGAGGTCATCGCGGCGATTCTCTGGCGCGAGCGGCCCGACGTCCTACTGCCGACAATGGGTGGTCAGACGGCGCTCAACCTGGCGATGGAGCTCACGCGTTCTGGTGTGCTCGCGGACGTCGGCGTCGAATTGATCGGCGCGACCGCGGAGGCGATCGCCACCGCCGAGGACCGCGAGCGGTTCAAAGAGGCGATGACCGAGATCGGCCTCGAGGTGACGGCGTCGGGGTTCGCGCACAGCGTCGGGGACGCGTTGCGCGTCGCCGACGAGATCGGCTACCCGGCGATGGTGCGCCCCTCGTTCATCTTGGGTGGCGGAGGAACGGGCATCGCGCGGACGCGGGCCGACCTCGCCGAGCTCGCCCGCCTCGGAATCGGCGCGAGCCCGATCGGCGAGATTCTCGTCGAGCGTTCGATCGCCGGCTGGAAGGAATACGAGCTCGAGGTGATGCGCGACCGCCTTGACAACTGCGTCGTTATCTGCTCGATAGAAAACCTCGACCCGATGGGAGTGCACACTGGGGACTCGATCACGGTCGCCCCTGCGCAAACCCTCTCCGATGTCGAGTACCAGAAGATGCGCGACGACGCGTTCGCGTGCATCCGGCGTGTCGGCGTCGAGACGGGCGGGTCGAATATTCAGTTCGCCGTCGATCCGCGGACCGGGCACCGGCTCGTCATCGAGATGAACCCGCGTGTTTCTCGTTCCTCCGCGCTCGCGTCGAAGGCAACCGGGTTTCCGATCGCGAAGATCGCGGCGCGCCTTGCCATCGGCTACACGCTCGACGAGATCGACAACGAGATCACCCGCGCGACACCGGCGAGCTTCGAGCCGACGATCGACTACGTCGTGACCAAGGTGCCGCGCTGGGCGTTCGAGAAACTCCCAGGGGTCCCCGATCGATTGGGGACGCGCATGCAGTCGGTCGGCGAGGTGATGGCGATCGGCCGGACATTCCCGGAGTCGTTCCAAAAGGCCCTGCGCGGCCTCGAACAGGGTCGCTTCGGCCTGAACTGTGATCCCGGCGAGGGGGTTCTCGACGGGGTGCGCATCGAGGAACTGCTCGAACGCGCCGCTCACCCGAGTCCGTTGCGGCCGTTCGAGGTCGAGGCGGCTTTGCGCCGCGGCGCCGGCATCGATGAGGTCGCGGCTGCAACGGGGATCGACCCGTGGTTCTTGGACCAGATCCTTTCAATCTCGCGAGCAAGAGCGGTTCTCGACGACGCGGCGGACGCCGAGAGTCCGCTCGCCGCGCTCGACGCGGGCGACTGGCGTTACTTGAAGCGACTCGGGTTCTCAGACGCGCAGGTCGCCTGGCGCCTCAGCGTCTCGGAGGACGCGGCGCGCGCAGCGCGCGGTTCGGCGGGGGTCGAGGTGACCTTCAAGACCGTCGACACCTGCGGCGCGGAGTTCGAGGCGGAGACGCCCTACTACTACTCGACCTTCGAGGACGAAGACGAGGTGCGCCCGGCCGAAAGGCCGTGCGTCGTCATCTTGGGATCGGGTCCGAACCGCATCGGCCAGGGAATCGAATTCGACTACTGCTGTGTCCACGCGAGCCTCGCGTTGCGCGACGCCGGGTACGAGACGGTGATGGTGAACTGCAACCCCGAGACCGTCTCGACCGACCACGACACTTCCGATCGCCTCTACTTCGAGCCGATCACCGAAGAGGACGTGCGCGCGGTGATCGATGCCGAGAACAACGCCGGCGCGGGCGGTGTCGTCGGGGTGATCGTCAGCCTCGGCGGGCAGACGCCCCTCAAACTCGCCGACGTTCTGCCCCAAGACCTGGTCTTGGGGACGCCGCCTGCTTCGATCGATCTCGCCGAGGACCGGCAGCGCTTCGGCGCCTTGTTGCGTTCGCTCGCGATCGCGCAGCCCGACGGCGGCACGGCGCGCACGGCTGACGAGGCGTACGACATCGCCCGCCGCGTTGGCTACCCAGTCTTGGTCCGGCCGAGCTACGTCTTGGGTGGACGTGCAATGGAGATCGTCTACGACGACGCCGGCTTGAAGGACGCGATGGCGGTACTCATGCACACCGGCTCTTTGGGCAAAGAGGGCGGGCTGTCCGCGACCCGCCCGGTGCTGATCGACAACTTCTTGGAGGACGCGACCGAAGTCGACGTCGACGCCGTGCGTGACCGCGAGGGCGAGACGCTGATCTGCGGCGTCATGGAGCACGTCGAAGAGGCAGGCGTGCACTCGGGGGACTCCGCGTGCGTGATCCCGCCGCCCTCGCTACCGCGACACATCGTCGCGGCGCTCGTCGAGCAAACGACGAAGATCGGCGACGCGTTGCAGGTCGTCGGCCCGATCAACATCCAGTTCGCTGTGAAACAGGACGACGTCTACGTCCTCGAGGCGAACCCGCGCGCTTCGCGCACCGTGCCGTTTGTCGCGAAGGCGACGGGACTGCCGGTCGCAAAGATCGCCGCCCGGGTGATCGTCGGGGCGACGCTCGCCGAACTCGGAAAGGAGGGCCTCTTAGACGGCGGCGGCCCAATCGAGCGGATCTGCGTGAAAGAAGCCGTGCTGCCTTTCGACCGCTTTCCCGAGGTCGACGCGCTCTTGGGCCCGGAGATGCGCTCGACGGGCGAGGTGATGGGGATCGCCCGGAGTTTCGGACTCGCGTTCGCGAAGGCCGAGATCGCGGCCGGCAATCGCTTACCCGACTCGGGCGAGATCTTCTTCTCGCTCGCCGATCGGGATAAACCGGCCGGCGTCGAGGTTGCGGCGGAGTTCTCTCGCCTCGGCTTTCTCATCGCGGCGACAGAAGGGACCGCCGCCCATCTAGAGGTCGCTGGCGTTCCGGTCCAGCGCCTCGTGGCGAAGGTCGGTTTCGCGTCCGAGCGCGAGGACGAGCTCGCCGACGCGGTCGAACTCATCTCGTCGGGAGCGATCTCCCTCGTCGTGAACACACCACGTGGCCGCGGTGCGCGCGCCGACGGTGCATACATTCGGCGTGCCGCGTCGGCGAGCGGGGTGCCGATCGTGACGACGGTGCGCGCCGCGCTCGCCGCGGCGAGAGGCATCGCCGAGTCGCGTGACACGGGCGTGAGTGTCGAGAGCCTACAAGAGCTTCACGCTGCCAAGCGGTGAGTGCGGCGGAGGCATCCGGCCTCGAGGCGCGCATCGGCTCGGTCGTTCTTCCGAATCCCGTGCTCACTGCCAGCGGTACGTCTGGTCATGGCGCTGAACTCGGCGCGTACTTCGACTTATCGCGACTCGGCGCGGTCGTCGTGAAGTCGCTCGCCGCGTTCTCTTGGCCCGGCAACCCGGCGCCGCGGCTGCGTCCGGTCGAGGACGGGATGTTGAACAGCGTCGGCCTGCAAGGCCCCGGTGTCACCGTCTGGCTCGAGCGCGATCTCCCCGATCTTTTGCGTGCGAAAGCGCGGGTCGTCGCGAGCATCTGGGGACGCACGATCGGCGAATTCCGTGACGCGGCGGCGATGCTCGCCGACGCGCCCGACGACGTCGTCGCGGTCGAGGTCAACGTCTCGTGCCCCAATCTCGACGACGGCGAGGCGATGTTCGCCGAGTCGGAGCGGGCGACGGCGGCCGCCGTTGAGGCGGCGCATGCGGCGCGACGCTCGTGCTGGGCGAAGTTGTCACCCGGCGTAGACGACATCGTGCCGATCGCGAAGGCGGCTGTCGCTGCCGGCGCGGACGCGCTCGTCCTCGTGAACACACTGCCCGCCCGGAGGTGGAGGCCCGAACTCGAGGGCGCCCTCGGCGGCGGCGCGGGCGGTCTCTCTGGTCCCGCTCTCCGCCCGGTCGCGCTGCGCGCCGTGGAGG
>JBAVUF010000166.1:0-2785 GCA_049696635.1 Acidimicrobiales bacterium
TAGACCCATCCCACCGCCCAGCAGTCATTCGCCGATACGCAGTAATCGCCCTGCAATGAGTTGCCGTCCACTGTCGTCCCTGCGGAAGCTGAGGACGTCAGTTGTGGCGACCCACCGATCGCCAGCAATGTCCCCGCAACGACCATCACGCTGAAGCAGAGGGTGGTGATCAGCGCTACGCGCCCCCGCCTGCGCTTCATAAGAGTGAATTCCGTCGCCTTCTCAGATGCGCGCTATGGCGCGCAGGCGTCGTCATGTTGGGCGGAGCCTACCGTCGGGTTGCATTTCGGGACTGTAAGTGTCACTGAACCGCAATGCGTGCGTTGCATAGCGCATTCTTGGCTAGACCAATGGCTTCGCCAAATTTTCTATCCGAACCCGAAGCGGACAATCATTCGCACCTCGCGCCAGTGGGACCTCGGCACGGTTATCTCGGGCCGCCGCGGCTCCAAAATGCGAACGCGTGCTTTCCGTGGTTGCACGCTCTCAGCCGTGGCAAACGCGTCGTCGTCGGTCGAAGAGGCGGAATCCTTGCCCTGTGTAGGGTTCCGGCGATGGAGGGAGCCCAAGTCGACATGGATCTCCCCGTTCCAGGGACGTTTCGCCTGCTCCGTTCTCCAGAAGCCCTGAGTTACGAGCGCGGCGTCCTCACCATCTCCGCCGGCAAGGGCACGGATTGGTTCGTCGATCCGGGAAGCGGCGAAGTGAACGTCAACGCGCCGGCCCTCGTCGTGCCGCTGGTCGGTGACTACACGCTGTCAGCGAGTGTCGAGGTCGATTTGCTCAGCACCTTTGATGCCGGTGCGCTCGTCCTTTGGAGCGATGATCACCGCTGGGCGAAACTCGCGCTCGAGCGCTCGTCCGATGGTGAGGCTCTTGTGGTTTCCGTCGTCACTCGCGGCGAATCCGATGACGCCAACTCGGTTCGCATGGACGATGGTCGAGTCTTCCTGCGCGTTGCGAGTATCGGTGTCGCGCATGCGTTCCACATTTCGAACGACGGCGTTCGATGGCGCTTTGTGCGCCACTTCCGCCTCGGCGGCGAACCGGCGGTCGGCTTCGAGGCACAGTCCCCGATCGGCGACGGCTGCACCGCCCGCTTTTCCGAGATCGCGTACAACGGAGGCGCGCTGGAAGACCTGCGCAGCGGTGTGTGACCTAGGCGGTGAGGGTTACGACGAACTCGCGGGCGGCGGTCATATCCTCGATCGGGTTCGGTGCGGCATCGAGTTCGAGAATCGCCCAACCCTCGAATCCCGCACGCTCGAGCCCGTTCGCCCAGCCGGTCCAATCGACATCGCCGGTGCCAACACGACGGAAGTAGTCCGCCTCGAGCTCGAAACGCCTTTCGTTCACATCGTCACCGCTCGGCCACCGGCCGACGGCGTCCTTCCAGTGAGCGATCGTGATCCGCTCGTAGTGGTCGCGCAACACGTCGACGGGTGATGCGCCGCCGAGGAAGATGTGCGCCGTGTCCGGACAGAAGTCGACGTAGGCGGCGTCAGTCAGGAGCAAGAAGAGGTCGATGTCGCGTCGAGCGCAGAAGACCGATCCCACTTCAGGATGGAGTGCGAGTCGCACCCCTTCGGAAAGGGTGGCCGCACCGACGCGGTTGATGAGGGCGGCGAGCTTCTGCGCGTAGTCGAGGTCGACGAACGCCGGCCGCTCGGGGTTGCCGAGCTTGCGCATCGGCATGCCTGCGACGATGACGTCGGCTCCGGCACCGGCGAGGAACTCGGCGTAGCGCTTCGCGTCCTTGATGACCTGGCGCTCTGTCTGGTCAGAAAAGAGGTCTACCGCGTACTCAAAGCCACTGAAGAATCCGCTGATCACCGAGATCCCCGATGTCATGAGGAATTTCGCGAACTCCGAACTCGAGCCGTAGGTCTTGACCGCCGTTGCCCAGTCCCCCGGAGGAAAGGTGAGCTCGACGCCTTCGATCCCCGCTGTCGTGACGGATTCGACGATGCGGTCCCAGAAGCAGTTGGGCTCCGCGAGAGCCTGTTTCTCGAAGCCTTCGGGGTTCTTCTCGCCCCAGAAACTCGGGTGGTAGAAGGTGATGAGGTCGACGCCGAATCGGTAGGACATCTGTCGGTCTGCTCCTTGTTATCGGTGTTCGCTTAAGGCGCGGCGGCGGCTTTGCCGTCGAGATCGCCCGGTGCGACGGGTTCGGGGCGATTCGGCCTGCTCGCGAGACGGATCGCTCTTTGATCGCGGCTCGAGACCTCGATCGATTCGAGGACTTCGAGAACGTGGTATGCGAAGGTCGCGCTCGTGCGCTGCGGTCGTCCAGCGAGCGAGTCGATGAGGTCGGCGACACCGAGGCCGCGCAGGCGGTCGTCAGGTGCCGACCAGTCGACGAGACGGATTACCGGCGCCACCGCTTGCCATTCGTCGGCGGCGTTCGGCTTTACGAGCACGGTCCCGTCGAACTTGTCCGGGTCGGGAAGACGGAGGATCCCCTCGGTCCCGTAGACCTCGAGGTAGGGGAGATGCTCCGACCAAAGATCGAAGCTCGCCGTGATCGTGCCGATCACACCCGAGGCCAGGCGTGCGACGGCAACGGCGTGCGTCGGAACTTCGACCGGGATCTCGTCGACGAGGCGCCCGGGTGCGCTCACCTTGCGCGGGTTGGCGCCGATGCGAGTCGCGCCGGCGACGAACTCGACCGGACCCAGGCAGTTGACGAGGTTGGCGACGTAGTACGGCCCGAGGTCGAGCAGCGGTCCGCCGCCACGCGTGAAAAGGAACGTCGGATCGGGGTGCCATTCCTCGGCGCGGCTGT
>JBAVUF010000167.1:0-6643 GCA_049696635.1 Acidimicrobiales bacterium
CGGGCCGTTCGTGCCGACGAGGGCGAAGATCGCCCCGGCGCCCGAGATCACGATCGCGATCGCGAGGACGACGAGGGCGGGACCGAGCTTCGGGCGCCCCCCGGCGAAGACGGCGGCGCGGCCGTGCGACTCCGGTGGCTTGTCGACCAGCGAGGGATCGACGGAGGTCATCAGGCAGTCATAGGGGCATCTCGGCGGGCAGCGCACCGTGGTACGACCAGGTCACGACGGTAGCCTGTGATATGGACCAGGTGATCCCGCCTGCCCGCTACCACCTCGATACGCCGACCGCGGTGATCGACCCCGAGGAGGAGCCGGCGGCCGCCACCTCCGTCGAGCCGCTGCTCGACACGCTCCGGTCGCTGCATCCGGACGCGGACACCGCCGTCGTGCGCCGCGCCTTTGACTTCGCGATGCGGGCGCATGAGGGCCAGACGCGTCTTTCGGGCGAGCCGTACATCACCCACACGATCGCCGTCGCGACGATCGTCGCCGAACTCGGTCTTGACGAAACGAGCGTCGCCGCCGCGCTTTTGCACGACGTCGTCGAGGACACCCCGGTATCGATCGAGGAGATCGCGTCGTCGTTCGGGACTGTCATCGCGCAGATCGTCGACGGGGTGACGAAACTCGACCGGCTGAACTTCTCGACGAAAGAGGCCCAGCAGGCGGCGACGATCCGCAAGATGGTGATCGCGATGGCAAAGGACTGGCGGGTCCTCGTCATCAAGCTCGCCGACCGACTGCACAACATGCGGACGATCGATGTCATGCCGGAGTGGAAGCAGAAGCGGACGGCGCAGCAGACCTTGGATGTCTACGCGCCGTTGGCTCACCGCCTCGGGATCCAGCAGATCAAGTGGCAGCTCGAGGACCTCTCCTTCCGGGTTCTGCAGCCGAAGGTGTACGACGAGATCGCCCAGATGGTCGCGACGCGCGCCCCGAGCCGCGAACAAGAAGTCGCGGAAGTCGTCGAGTTGTTGAAGACGCGCCTTTTGGCGCTCGGCATCCAAGCGACCGTCACCGGGCGACCGAAGCACTTGTGGAGCATCTACGAAAAGATGGTCGTGCGGAGCAAGGAGTTCGACGAGATCAATGACCTCGTCGGCATCCGGATCATCGTCGACTCGGAAAAGGACTGCTGGGCGGCGCTCGGTGCGGTGCACGCCGCCTGGCCACCGGTACAGGGTCGCTTCAAGGACTACGTCAACTCGCCGAAGTTCAACCTGTACCAGTCGTTGCACACGACGGTCATTGGTCCGGGCGGCAAGGCACTCGAGATCCAGATTCGCACGAGGGCGATGCACCTGCGGTCGGAGCACGGCATCGCCGCGCACTGGGGATACAAAGAAGGTGGCCGCCGCACCGGGACGCAGCTCGCCGAGATCGAATGGCTGCAGCGTCTCGTCGACTGGGAACGCGAGACTCCCGACCCGATCGAGTTCTTGGAGACCTTGAAGCTCGACTTGGAGCAGGACGAGGTCTACGTGTTCACCCCGAAGGGCGAGATCATGACGTTGCCGGCCGGCTCGTCGCCCGTCGACTTCGCGTATGCGATCCATACCGAGGTCGGGCACCGCTGCATCGGCGCCCGCGTGAACGGTCGTCTGGCGCCGCTCGACGTGAAGCTGCAGTCGGGGGACGCCGTCGAGATCCTCACCTCGAAGCTCGCATCCGCAGGGCCGTCGAAGGACTGGCTGAAGGTCGTCGCGTCACCCCGCGCTCGCAACAAGATCCGCCAGTGGTTCTCACGCGAACGGCGCGAGGATGCGATCGACAACGGCCGCGAGGAGCTGACAAAGGCGCTGCGTCGCGAGGGACTGCCGATCCAGCGTCTCTACTCGTCCGGCTCGATCGAAGAACTCGCGAAGGCGTTCGGATTCGCGGACCTCGAAGCCTTCTACGCGTCGATTGGCGAGGCGCACATCTCTGGCCGCGCGGCGGTCGCGCGGCTGCGTCGCGACATCTTGTCCGAGTCCGAAGAACAATTGCCGACGACGGTGCTGCAGACCCGCCGGCCGTCGTCACGAAAGAGCGTCGGGGTCTTCGTCGAAGGCCTTGACGATGTCTTGGTGCGGCTGTCCTCGTGCTGCACACCGGTGCCGGGGGACCGCATTGTCGGTTTCGTTACCCGCGGCCGCGGCGTGTCGGTGCATCGCGCCGACTGCGTGAACGCGATCACGCTCGACAGCGCGGCCAGAGAGCGCCTGATCGAAGTCGAGTGGGACCAAGCGCAGACCGGGCGGCACACCGCGTCGATCGCCGTCGAGGCACTGGACCGCGGACAACTCCTCGCCGACGTCGCCCGCGCGCTCGCCGAGCAGAACGTCGGCATCATCGCGGTGTCCGCAGAGAGCACGCCAGATAGGGTGACCCACATGCGCTTTGAGTGCGAGCTCGTCGACACCGAGCATCTGGAAGCGGTGCTCGCGTCGCTGCGACGCGTCGAGGGTGTCTATGACGTCTTCAGGTTGTTGCCAGGCAAGAACAAGACGGCGCGCGCCCAGAACCGGTGAGCGCCTTCAAGGCGCCGACGGGGACCCACGACCTCTTACCCCCAGCAAGCGCCCGCGCCGCAGCCTGCGTCGCGCGTTTCGCGCTCCTTTGCAGACGCGGCGGGTTCGGCCTGCTGAACTCGCCGATGTTCGAAGACGCCGAGGTGTTCCGCCGCAGCTCTGGTGAGTCGAGCGAGGTCGTCTCGAAAGAGATGTACGAGTTCGACGACAAGGGCGGTCGTCACCTGGCGCTCCGACCCGAAGGCACGGCCTCGGTCGTTCGGGCGTTCATCGAGCACGACCCGCCCGTGCCATGGAAGACCTGGTACCTGACGCCTATCTTCCGCTACGAGCGTCCGCAGGCGGGTCGCTACCGCCAGCACCACCAGCTCGGCGTCGAGGTGATCGGGACTGAAGACCCCGATGTCGACGTCGAGGTGATCGCGCTCGGACACGACTACCTCGCGGCGCTCGGGCTTTTCCGCATCGCGCTCGGCGTGAACTCGCTTGGCGACGACGTCTGCATGCCCGGCTATCGCGAAGCGCTCGTCGAGTACCTGGGGGCACACGAGTCCGAGCTTCGCGACGAGCATCGGACCCGCTTTCGGCTCAATCCGTTGCGCGTCCTCGACTGCAAGGATCCCGACTGCATCCGCGTCCGAGAGGGCGCGCCGAGGCTCTCGCAATATTGGTGCGAGCCGTGCCGCGAGCACTTCGCGCGCGTCACCGAGGGACTCGACGCGGCGGGGATCGAGTGGCGGCGGGACGACTTCCTCGTGCGGGGCCTCGACTACTACACGCGGACGACGTTTGAGTTCTCGGCCGAGTCAATCGAGTCCGCACAGAACGTTGTCGTCGGTGGAGGTCGCTACGACAAGCTTTCGGCGATGCTCGGCGGCCCCGAGGTCGGGGGAATCGGCTTCGGGAGCGGCGTCGAGCGCGTCCTTCTCGCATGCGACGCCGAAGGCGCGCTGAAAGACGTCACCACCGCGCCGGACGTCTACGTCGTCGACGTCACGGGGGGACGGCCGGCGCGCGACGTCTCGCGCGCGCTTCGGCAAGTCGGGTACAGCACCGATCGCGCCTACGACAACAGGTCGATGAAGGCCCAGCTCCGGCTGGCGGACCGCTCGGGTGCGAAGCTCGCCGCGATCTTCGGAGCTGACGAGGAGCGCGACGGGACGGTCACCTTGCGGGTGCTGCGCGGCGACGACGCCGGAAAGCAGGAGACGATCCCACGCGACTCCCTCGTGCTGGCGGTAGAGGAGTGGAGATCGTGAACGACGACGCCCGCGGCATGCGGACCCGGTATTGCGGCACGCTGCGCCGCGACGACATCGGGACCGAGGTGGCGCTGTGCGGTTGGGTTGCGCACCGTCGCGAGCACGGTGAGCATCTCGCGTTCGTCGACCTGCGCGACCACACGGGTGTCGTCCAGTGCGTGGTCGACGGCGCGCACGCGATCAGGCCGGAATACGTGCTGCGCGTCGTCGGCATCGTCCGGGAACGTCCCTTGGGGACCGTGAACCCCCAGCTCGGGACGGGCGAGATCGAGGTCGCCGACTGCGAAGTCGAGGTGCTCGCCACCTCCGAGACGCCACCGTTCCAGCTCGATGAGCGCGCCGAGGTCGACGAGGCGCTGCGGCTCCGCTACCGCTACCTCGATCTGCGCACGGACCGGATGCAGAAGAACCTGCGGGTGCGCGCCGCGGTGAACGCCGCGATCCGGCGCGCGATGGACCGCCAGGGCTTCGTCGAGATCGAGACACCGCTTTTGTGGACGCCGACCCCTGAAGGCGCGCGCGAATTCGCCGTCCCTTCGCGATTGCAGAAGGGCTCGTTCTACGCCCTGCCGCAGAGCCCGCAGATCGCGAAGCAGCTCTCGATGATCGGTGGCGTCGACCGCTACTACCAGATCGCCCGATGCATGCGCGACGAAGATCCGCGCGCCGATCGCCAGTTCGAGTTCACCCAGCTCGACGTCGAAGCGAGCTTCGTCTCTCAGAACGACATCTTGAGCTTTGTCACCGAGGCGATCAGCGACGCGACCGAGGTCGTGACGGGGTCGCGGCCCGGCGCCTTCACAACGATGACATGGTCGGAGGCAATCGACCGGTACGGATCGGACAAGCCGGATCTGCGCTTCGGCATGGAGCTCTCCGACCTCAGCGAGGTCTTCGCGGCGACCGCGTTCAACCCGTTCCGCGCCGAGGCGGTGCGGGCGATCGTCGTCGACGACGGCGCCGCGTTCTCAAGGGCGCGTCTCGATGAGCTCATCGAGCGCGCGAAGACGCTCGGCGCGAAAGGACTCGTCTGGATGCGCGTCAAAGGGGAGCCACCGACGATCGAGTCACCGGTCGACAAGTTCCTCACCGACGACGAGCGAAAGGGCGTCCTCGCGGCGACCGGCGCCTCCGCCGGAGCGCTCGTCCTCGTCGTCGCCGACGAGTGGCGCCGGGTGGTCGAGGTGCTCGGCCAGCTGCGTTCTGACCTCGGCCGGCCGCCGATCGGCGAAGGACCGCTGCGGTACTGCTGGATCGTCGACTTCCCGCTTTTTGACGGCTTCGACGAGGAAGGAAACCCCGCCGCCGCGCACCACCCGTTCACGATGCCCTACGTGGAAGACCTGGAGCGGATCGATGCCGACCCCTTCTCGGTGCGCGCCCACTCGTATGACCTCGTCGTGAACGGCTGGGAGCTCGGATCGGGGAGCATCCGCGTCACCGATCCGGCGCTGCAGCGCCGGATCTTCGAGGTCTTGGGGATCACCCCCGAAGTCGCCGAGGCACGCTTCGGCTTCCTGCTCGACGCGTACCGCTACGGCGGCCCGCCGCACGGCGGCTTCGCCGTCGGCATCGACCGCCTCGTCTCGGTGCTGGTCGGCGAAGAGAGCATCCGCGAGGTGATCGCGTTCCCGAAGACCCAATCGGGTGCCGACCTCATGACGGGTGGGCCGTTGCCGCTTCCTCCCGAGCGTTTAGCGGAGATCGGCATCCGCGTCGTCGACGCGAAACCCGCACAGCCCGACACATCTCCGACCAAAGAGCGCGCCGGCTGAGGCCGATGCGCAAGCGGACCGAACCGGACCTCTTCGACGCCGCCGCGGCTGACGAGCTCGAGCGCCGCGCTCCACTCGCCGAGCGGATGCGGCCGAAGAGCCTCGACGAATTCGTCGGCCAACCCCAGCTGGTCGGAAAAGGGGCGACGCTGCGGGCGCTGATCGAGACGGACTCGCTCTCGTCGGCGATCTTCTTCGGTCCGGCGGGCTCGGGGAAGACGACCCTCGCCAGGCTCGTCGCGCAACTCTCGGCGAAGCGCTTCGTGACGTTGTCCGCGGTGTCGAGCGGTGTCGCCGAGGTGCGCGAGATCATCGAGCAGTCGCGACGTGAGCTCGGCGCGAGCGGGCGCCAGACGATCCTGTTCTTGGACGAGATCCACCGCTTCAACCGCGCCCAGCAGGACGCGTTCTTGCCAAGCGTCGAAGCGGGCCTGATCGTTCTGATCGGGGCGACGACCGAGAATCCGTTCTTCTCGCTCACCTCGCCCCTGCTTTCCCGGTCGACGCTCTGGCGCTTCGAGCCGATCGGTGAAGAGGACCTCGCGCTCTTGGCACGCCGTGCCGCGGATCGCGAGCGCGTCTTGATCGGGGACGAGGCGCTCGCCGCGAACATCGACCTCGCCGACGGTGACGCGCGAGCGCTGCTATTGACCCTCGAAGTCGCGATCGCCGTCGCGCGTGCTCGCGATCACGACAACGTCGAGATCGGACGCGGCGACGTCGAAGGGGCGCGAACGACGCGGGCGATCCGGCATGGTCGTGATGAGCACTACGACGTCGCGAGCGCGCTGATCAAATCGATCAGGGGATCGGATCCCGACGCCGGGATCTACTGGCTCGCCCGTCTCATCCTCGCCGGCGAGGATCCCCGCTTTGTCGCCCGGCGCCTCGTGATTTTGGCGAGCGAGGACGTCGGCCTCGCCGATCCGAACGCACTCGTCGTCGCGGAGGCCGCCGCCGCCGCCCTCGATCGCGTCGGTCTCCCCGAAGCCGCTCTCAACCTCGCCGAAGCCGTCGTCTATCTCGCCACGGCGCCGAAGTCGAACCGAGCCGCGGTCGCGATCTGGAACGCGATGGCCGACGTCGAGGG
>JBAVUF010000168.1:0-5348 GCA_049696635.1 Acidimicrobiales bacterium
TACGCGGCCTCTGGGAATTCCAAGCCAATCTGGGCCCGGCACTCGTCGAGGATCCGCATGATCGCGAGCGAATCCGCCCACGGAACGAGCGGGCTCTCGATCAGTCCCTGCCGCAGGCAGCGCACCACCTCGTCCGCTTCGTGGACGTAGCCCCTCCCCTTTGATTCGGGATCGATCTCGCGCCCCGTCCCGTCGAGCAGGTCGATATGAAGAGCAGGTATCTCGTGGAAGGGCGCCGGGATCGAAAGCTTGCCGAGGGAGCCTGCGAAAACCGCCGAGCGATCGAGCGCGGCGCCGATCGACGCGCCGAGCCGGGCGACGACACCGCTCGGCCACGACATCGCGATCGCGACGCTGCGGTCGTAGCCGCCGCAGATGTCGGCGACGGCATGGAACTCCGCCGGCAGACCGAGGGTCGCATACGCCAAGGTGATCGGGTAGACACCGACGTCCAATAACGCGCCGCCCGCCTGGCTCGGGTCCTCCAGGCGGACGGCCTGTTCCGGGGTGTCGACGAAGCCGAGGTCGGCCCGCAGGTCGCGCACCTCACCGATGTCGCCACGGCGGAGCAATGTCAGCAAGTCGGCAAAGCCTGGGCGGCACCGCATCCACATCGCCTCCATGAAAAAGACTTGGCGGTCTGCGGCGAGGCCGATGAGCTCTTCTGCCTGCTCGGCGCGGACTGTGAGCGGCTTTTCGCATAACACCGCCTTGCCGGCGTCGAGTGCAGCCTTGGCGGCGCGGTAATGGGCGTTGTGGCTCGCACCGACGTAGACAACGTCGACGCTGTCGTCCTCGGCGAGTGCTTCGTACGAGGAGTGGCTGTTCGGGATCCCAAAACGGGCGGCAAAGGCGGAAGCGGACTCGGCGCTCCGGGACCCGACAGCGACGACCTCGCTGTCGGAGTTGAGCCGCAGTTCCTCGACGAAGACCCTCGAGATCTTGCCGGTGGCGACGATCCCCCAGCGGACGGGGCGCTCGCCCGGCAGGGGCTCAGCCATGGCTCGTCGGTGGTTTTGGCGCCGTTTGCATCCTGAGACCGTAGGCCGAGAGTTATCCCCCGGGGTTGTGCACAAGAGCTCTTCGGTCGCAGGTCCGGGGAAATTTTGCGTGTGGATATGCCCTAAATTGGTTAGGACACCTGCCCATTTGTCCTACTCTCGGCTAGCTCATTAACCTCACGAATATGCAATCGGCCCGCAAGCAACTTCTTGACGCACTGATGCGGGTCCTCGCATCGTCGGCTTAGGGCGTCGTCCCATGAGTCTCGTCGATCTCGCCTCCGAACGGCTACGGGGGCTCGCCCGTTCGGTGATTCCACGGGGGATCAACCAGCCCTTCGGCGCTTATTGCTTCGGTCCGTTCGACCCGGCCGCCGAGCTCCCCCGCGCTGTCGAGTCGGCGGTGCTGTTACAGAGCTACGGCATCACCCCCGAGATGATCCGCGCCGAGTACGGCGAGTACGAATCCTCGAGCCTGTTCTTCTGCATCCTCGACCACCGCCGGGAGGTACCGGCGGGTGCCGTGCGGATCATCATGCCGACCGTGGCCGGCCCCGGTATGAAAACGGTGAACGACCTGCCGCAGATCTGGGACGAGACCGCCGAGGAGTACGTCACTCAGCACACGCTGCCCTGTGACCTCTCGCGCACCTGGGACATCGCCACCCTGGCGGTCGCGCCCGAGTACCGCAGCCCGCTCGCAACCGGGCTCGTCGCGATGGGCCTGTACCAGTCGGGACTTCGCACGGCGATCGAGCTCGGCTTCGAATGGATGATCGCCATCATCGACGAGGCCGTCTTGCGCATGTCGCGGACTCGGTTCCACCAGCCCTTCATCGCCTTCGCCGAAGGCCGGCCGTACCTCGGCTCAGACTGCTCTCCCGTCTACTTATCGATCGCCGATTACCGCAGCCGGCTCGCCGTCATCGATCCGCCAATGCACGGGATCATGTTCGAAGGCGTCGGGATCGAGCCTGCGCTCGCACCGCTCTCACCGCTCGCCGCCGCCGCGACCGCGCGGCGCGTCGCCGGTTACGTCGAGATCCGAGTGACCGAGGACCTTACGTCGCTCGACTTTGAACGACTTCGAGCTGAGGTGGATGAAGCTCCTCACCTGACTTCTCAGCCTCGAGCGCCGCGGGCAACCAGCGCTTGAGCAACCCGACGATATCGATCACCTGATCTGCTCTCGCAGGTCGGGCGTACAAGAACCCTTGGGCTGCGTGGCAGCCGAGCTCCACGACCTTCATCGCTTGCTCCGAGGTCTCGACCCCTTCGATCACGGTTCGGATCGAGAGCGCGTTCGCCATCGCGACGATTGCCGCGACGAGCGTCTGCGAGGCCCTGTCACCGTTCCCCATACCGACGACGAAGCTCCGGTCGATCTTCAGCTCGTCGATCGGCAGCCGCTGCAGGTAGGCGAGCGAGGAGTACTCGGTCCCGAAGTCGTCGACGGCGATGCGGATCCCCAATCGCCGCAGCTCGTTCAGCGCCGTGATCGACAGCTCCGGGTCACGCATCATCTCCGACTCGGTGATCTCGAGCGTGAGTGACGAGCCGGGAAGCTTGTTCTGCTGTAGCACCCGCGCCACCCGTTGCACGAGCAGCTCGTCGCGCAGCTGCACGACCGAAAGGTTGACCGAAACCGTGAGGTTCTCGTAGCCGGGGATCGCCCGCCAGCCGGCGAGGGTGCGCATCGCCTCCTCGAGCACGAAAAGGCCGATCTCGCCGATCAGGTCCGTCTCCTCGGCGATCGAGATGAACCGCAAGGGCGGAATGACCCCGAGCGTGGGGTGCGCCCAGCGGACGAGGGCCTCGACACCGAGCACATCGCACGCCTCGAAGCTGATGATCGGCTGGAAGACGAGATGGAGTTGGTGGCGCTCGACGGCGTGGTGGAGTTCCCGCTCGATTGTGACGCGTTCGTAGAGTTGGACGCGCATCGAGTCCTCGAACAGCGCCACCGCGTCGCGTCCTGCCTCTTTCGCCTGGTACATCGCCGTGTCCGCGTTGCGGATCAGCTGCTCGGCACCGGCGCGTCCGCCACCGGACCCCGAGCACGCCACGCCGGCGCTGGCGGTGACGTGGAGCTCGGTGTGCGCGATGACGAACGGCTCGTTCAAACAGGCGCGCAATTCGTTCGCGATCGCCCGCGCCTCGGCGTCATCGACAGCCTTTTCGGGGACAACAACGAATTCGTCCCCGCCGACCCGGGCGACGAAATCGACGCCGTGGGTGAACACCCGCAGCCGGCGGGCGATCTGCACGAGCAGTTCGTCACCGTGACCGTGGCCGAGCGTGTCGTTGATCAGCTTGAAGCGGTCGATGTCCAACAAGATGACGGCGATCATCGCGTCGGGGTCTTCAAGCTTCGCGAGGGCCCTCGTGATGTGACCGTTCAGGCTGCGCCGGTTCGGAAGCGTCGTGAGGTCGTCGTGCAGCGCTTGGTGGGTGAGGCGCGTCTCCGACTGCTCCATCGCGCGCAGCGCCTGGACGATCTCCAAGATGGCGGTGAGCGCCATGAGAAGAACGATGCCGAACAGCACGACCCGCGCACTGAATGGCTCGTTGTGGGCGGCGAGCAACAAGATGGGCGGGATCAAAAGCGCCGCCACCACGAGCGAGAAGCGCGACTTCGTCCAGCGTGTGCCGGGAACGCTGCCGCGCTCGGTGAGCAGGCGCATCGAGGGGTCGAGGGCACCCGCCGCTGCGGCACCAAAGGCGATCACGTAGGGAATCTCGATCCACCTCGAGTCCGGTACGACCTGGATCTCGGCGAGCATGTAGATCGCGTCGCCGACGAACATCGCCAACAACGCGGCGATGAGATACCGATCCGCCGCGCCACGGACGCGCCCTGCGCCGTAAGCGATCTGCACCATGAGGACGAACAAGAACAAAGAGATCGCCGGGTAACTGGCAAGAATGATCCGAACGCCAAGCGGTGTGTGGTGACGCGAGAGGATCGGTTCGATCAGGTACACCCATGACAGCGCCAAGATCGCCAGTGCGGCGAGCACCCCGTCGTAGATGATCACTCGCTGGTTCGAACGCGAGTCGTGACGGGCGCGGTCGAACCCGATGAGCGCACTTCCCAAAAGCACGGACCCCGGCAGGGCGAGGAAGTCGGGGATCAATGTCCGCTGCCACGTGAGGTTGCTGCCGAGCGTCGAATACATGTCGCGCGTGATGCCATCGGCAAGGAACAGCACGAGCGCGGCGATCGCCAACAGCCATGGTCCGATGCGCGCCGGGCGGTAGATCCAGACGCCGACGCATAGCGCGATCAGAGAGCCCACCGAGCCCACCGCGATGACGATGAACCCCGTCGGGTCGAAAGCGACCGCAGCTGCAAGCACAACGATGATCGTTCCCACCACAATGTTGCGGTGGGCGACCACGAGCCGGCGCAGCTGGCGCGTCTGGTCGCCGGCGCGCTCCGTCCGCTTCTGCACCGCCGCTCCCGCCACCGGTCTCGTCCTCCCAGCCGTCGACCTCCCTAACGACGACACTTCGGAGACCCTTAAGTGCACAACGCGCAAAAGTCCGAAGCAGGGTTTTGGCCGCCACTTTGCGTGACTATTTGACCACTCTTAGTGGCTAAACTGGAAGAGCCATTCGCACAAACTCAGCGCTGTCATCCCGGCAAAGAGCAATCCAAAGTGCCGGTACGCAGGAGCAACGCTACATTCTCGCCCGTCGAGGAGACATGCAAACGCGCCTTGAGCGCTCCTCACCGAATCGCCGATATTTAGCAAATGGCCGCGTTACGAAATAGCACCAATTGCCTCTATCAAAATGTTGCGAGTGGTGCGTATGATGCGCCCGTGCTCAGCAGGTTGGCCCAGGAGACGCGCGCGAGGACGGGGCGATGACTCTGACGTCTCGCGCCCCTGAGCAGGACATTCTCCCTCTGAGCGGGACCGCGACCGGTCGGACCAAGCAAGCGCGGCAACCTCGAGCTACGACCCAGCCGCGCCGGTACACCTTCACCGGACCGACATACAAGCGGATGTGGGAGCAGTACCGGACACAGCCCGACCAGGTTCACCGCAACGACCTATTGCTCGCCTACGAGCCCCTCGTCCTGATGGTCGTTTCCCAGCTCTCTGACGCCGTGCGGGCGTACTGGGAGCGCGACGACCTCGCGAGCTTCGGTCTGATCGGCCTCATCTCGGCGATCGACCGCTTCGACGCCTCCTCCGCGATCGAGCGTTTCCCCGCCTACGCCTCGATGTGCATCCGAGGGGCGATCTTCGACGAGCTCCGCCGGCTCGACTGGCTGCCGAGAGGCGTGCGTCGCCACGTCACCGAGTACCAGACAGCGGCGGATCACCTCGGCCACCA
>JBAVUF010000169.1:0-9059 GCA_049696635.1 Acidimicrobiales bacterium
GACGCGGCCGTCATCTTGAACGTGCGTGTTCGTCGACAACCGGCGCCAGTGGCCTCGTCATCGGTGGATCGAGGCTAAGCCAGGTCGAATCGAGCAGAGACAACACGAATCTGCAGGTCGCGATACGGGCGCCGAATCAACTGCCCTCACCGAGTTCGGCGGCGAGGGTCTCGGCCGCCGCGAGCCCCACGGTCACCGGCCGTCCGGACATCGCCGCTAGCCAGCACGAGATCGGCGCGGCGAGTCGATCGGAGGCGTGAGCCGCGGTCGCGGCAATCTCGAGCAAGGCGACCTGCTCGTCCTCGGTGGGCGGGTCGATACCGAGCGCAGCGGCGTAGCGATCGAGCCACTGAGACGCGTCCGTCGCCACAAGACGCGGATGCTACGCCGCTCGGTGAGTAGCGTCCCGATTCGATGACGTACCCCGCCAAGATCCTCACCGTCTCGGACTCTGTCGCGGCAGGCACCGCCGACGATCTTGCGGGACCCGCGCTCGCGCGACGACTCAGCGAGGCGAACTTTTCCATCGAAGAGCGCGCCGTCGTCGAAGACGGCGTCGATTCGGTGGCCGGCGCGCTCGAGGACCTCACCGATGACTATCACGGCCTCGTCGTGACGACCGGCGGTACTGGCTTTGGCCCGCGCGATCTCACCCCGGAGGGGACCGTCGCCGTGCTCGATCGCCTCGCGCCCGGTCTCGCCGAGGCGATGCGACTCTCCGACCCGGCCGGTCGGCTCTCCCGTGCGGTTGCCGGCACCCGCGGACGCTCCCTTGTGCTCAACACCCCAGGTTCACCGACCGGGGCGATCGATTTCTTGGAGGCGGTGCTCGACGTGCTGCCCCACGCCCTCGACGTCCTGGCCGGCGCGTCCCACCATGCCCACGGTCACCGCGAGTCGCATGACTCGCGGTGACCGCACCCCTTGGTCAACCGCCCGATACGGGCGGTAGGAGGGCCACTTCGTCATCGGGCCCGACGCGTGCATCGGGATTCGCGTCGTCGCCGTTCACCCACACCCGACAGGTCGCTGCCACCTTGGCGAACTCGTCGCCGTAACGCGAACTCGCCGCAGAAAGAACGCCGGAGACGGTGTCAGCGGCGATCTCGTCGCGCGACGTTCCGGCCGCTTCGGCCGCTCGGCCGAACAGCCGCAACTGCGCCAATCATGCTCCTTCGACGTCGGCTAGATCGTGCGCACCGAGCGCCCAGTCCGACCCACCCACCCAGTGTTCGCACTTCCAGATCGGTGCTGAGCGCTTCACCGTCTCAATGAGATATCGCGCCGCGTCGAACGCCTCCTTGCGGTGCGGCGAAGAGACGGCGATGAAGACAGAAGCCTCGCCGACTTCGAGTCGACCGAGGCGATGAATGAGCGCGATCCGGCCGAGTTCGGGCCAGCGACGACGAGCCGCCGCGGCTATCGCGACGAGGCGTGTAGTGAGGTGTTCACGGTACCCGTCGTATTCGACGGCGATGATCGGTGGACGCCCTTCGGAGTGGTCACGAACGGTCCCTGCGAAGGTCGCGATCGCGCCGCACTCGCGTCGACCAGCCCACGCCAACACGTCCGCAATCGGAATCGTCGCCTCGACGAACCCCACCCAGTCGCGCTCGACAACCATTTCACTCATCGCAGGGAGCGTACCGAGGAGTGATCGCTCTCACCGGGCCCCGGAAATCCGGCCGCGTCGTGCAGGCGCTGCACATCACGCCGCGTGTCGAGATCTACCAGCTGATCGGCGCTGAGCACCATCATCTCCGATGCGACGTCGAGCAACAACGGATGCACCTCGGCGACCAGCGCGCGCATGGTCCGCTCTCCCCTTTCGACAAGGGCGTCCCCCGCTTCGAGATCCTCGATGGACCACCTGGCGCAGAGTGGCTGAGCGCGGCCTTGGACGACCGGAACAACGGAGCCGTCGACTGGCCAGCGCGCCAGCTCAAAGAGGCCCTCTCGGCGCAGGAACGGAAGGTCGGACGCGACGACCAGCACCGCACCTCGGTGCCCGCGTCGACGAAGCTCGCGCGCTCCACAAACAACCGCGACAAGCGGCCCCTCTCCCTTTGGCGACTCGCTAACGGTTGGCAGCCTGGTCACTCCTGGCCCGACCTCCAAGACCGGATCTGCGGCACCAATCAGCGCGCTCGCGACGCGGCGCGCCAACGGAATCCCCTCGATCGATAGTTGGGTCTTGTCAAAGCCCATGCGGCGGCTCGAGCCGCCGGTGAGGATGAGTCCCGCTACATCGATCGGGCTGGATTCAGCCATCGCCGACCTCACGACGGCCTGCCGGACCCGTCTCTGATTACGGTGGACGTGTGACTCATGAGGAGGCTCCGCTTACCCGGAAGCGAGCAAACGATACGGGCCTGTCCCACATCGACAGCGCCGGTCGAGCTCGGATGGTGAACGTCGCGGACAAACCCTGGTCGAAACGGCGCGCGGTCGCCCGTGGTGTCGTCGCGGGTGACATCCCCACGCTGTTGCGCTCGCTCGGCAGCTCGTCCAAGGGAGCGAAGGAATCGGCTGCAAGCGTCGCCGAACTCCTCGATGTCGCCCGCAACGCGGGTATCGAGGCTGCGCGCAAGACCGCGCAACTCATCCCGCTCTGTCATCCGTTGCCCGAATCCGTCCTCGACGTCCGCTTCGACGTCCGCCCGAGCGGGATCACGATCGAAGCCACTGCGGAAGTCGTCGCGCCGACGGGTGTCGAGATGGAGGCACTGACCGCCTGTCTGTTCTCGGCACTTTCGCTCGTGTCGCGGCTCGGCACGACGGCGTCCGTGGCGGTCGACGACGTCGTGCTCTGGGAAAAAAGCGGCGGTCGTTCCGGTCACTGGCTACGCGAGCAGGCTTTGGCGGTCCGATAGTCCGAGCCGCTCCGGGTGCGCGTACACCTTGAACCGCTCCCCTCGCAAGAAGCCGACGAGGGTGATCCCGAACGACGACGCGACGTCGACGGCGAGACTGCTCGGCGCGGAAACAGAGCAGACAACCGGGATACCTGCAGTCAGCGCCTTTTGCACGAGCTCGAAGCTCGCTCGGCCACTGAAAAGGACGACGGAGTCAGAAAGGGGGATCTTTCCGTTCAACACTGACCACCCGACGAGCTTGTCCATCGCATTGTGGCGTCCGACGTCCTCCCGCACGACGCTGAGCTCACCGCCGTGCGAGAAGAGCCCCGCCGCGTGCAGTCCACCGGTCGATTCGAAAACCGCCTGCGCGGCGCGCAGCTTTGCGGCGAGACCGCTGAGAACATCTCGATCGACCCGCACTGACGACGTGATCGCTTCTTGGCCCCGCATTCGCAGGGCGTCGAGCGATGTCTTGCCGCACACCCCGCACGCACTCGTGATCGAGAAGTGCCGCTCGAGTGGCGAGGCATCGAACTCGCTTCCCGGCACGAGCTCGACGTTCACGATGTTGAATCTCTGCTCCTCGTCGACAGCTCGATCGACGCAATAAGAAAGCTTGCGCACGGCTTCGCGCGATCTGATCACACCTTCGCTGAACAAGAATCCAACGGCAAGCTCAAAGTCCGCTCCGGGCGTCCGCATTGTCACCGCCGCCGGCTGCGTCTGATGACCGAGGACGACCCGAATCTCGAGCGGCTCCTCGGTGGCGACGAGGTCTGACGCGCTGCGCGAGACGTCGCCGTCGACCTCGAAGGCGCTTACCGCCGTCGTCGCGGCCGGTCGGTCCATTGCCACCTAAGCCGGGACGCGCGTGCTCGACACCACTTCGAGGCTCACGATCGCGTTGTAGTCCGGGATCCCCGCCTTCGGTGCGCGCCGCGACCGGTCGATGAGGACCTCACCCTCGGGCCAGTGGACCTCGAGCATTCCGGTTTTCATCGGCGCGATGAAGGCGTGACCTGCGAACTCTCCGACATCGCTACGGAGGAGCACCGGCTCCCCGTCGCCGATGCCGAGGCGTTCGGCGTCGGCGCGGCTCATCAGCACCGAGTCCCGAGCTGCGCCTGTGTGTGGGTCTCGTTCGCCCTGGACCATGCTGTTGAACTGCCGGCCGCGACGGGTGGCGACGACAAAAGAGCCCTCCGGAACCGTCGGCTCGTCCGGAAGTTCGACAACGTTGAAGTGCGCCTTGCGATCCGGAGTCGGGAAGTTCCACCCCGCACACAACATCGGACCTCCGTACTGGAACTGGTCGCCTTCCTTGTTGAGCGTCCGGATCAGCGCGTAGGAGTCGATGGTGCGCGCGATGTCCTCGCGAATCGCGGCAGTACCGGAGAAGTGGAGCCGGTCCGCGAGGTCAGGACGCGCCCGCCGGGCGATGTCGAGGTAGACATCCCATTCCGCCCGGGCCTGCTCGATCCGCGGCCCGGGGATCTCCGGACTGAAGATCACGCGCCGCTCGGTCGAAGTCTCGGTCACGCCACCTTCCATCTCGTAGCGGGTCTGCACCGGCAATAGCACGACGGTGTCGTTGGGCTCGATCAGCATCTGCGACGAGGCGACGATGTCCATGTGCACTCGCAAGGGAATCCGCGCCAACGCCTCTTTCACGTAGCCCGGCTCTGGAAGCACCTCGTGCATGTTGCCGCCCGACGCAATGAACACGTCGAGCTTTCCGTCGTGGGCGGCTTCGATCATCTCCGATGTGATGAGCCCTTTTCTCGAAGGAACGTCGAAGCCCCACAACTCCGATAGCTCCTTCGCGTTCTTTTCGTCGATGGCGCGACCGCCTGGGAACGAAGTCGCATAGGCACCCATCTCCGCCCCGCCCTGGACGCCCGAGTGACCGCGGACGGGCATCAAACCGCACTTTTCGCGTCCGACGAATCCTTTGGACAGCCCGAGATTGATGATCGAACGGACGGCTTCTTCGCCGGTGTCGTGCTGGGTGACTCCCATGCTCCAGACGATGACGGCGGTTCGGGCGTCACCGAGCAGGCGGGCGAACTCCAGCATCTCGTCGCGCCCGGTTCCCGACGCGCGTTCGAGGTCGTCGAAACTCTGTTTGTCGAGCGCCGCGGCGAGCTCGTCGAAGCCTTCCGTGAACCGGTCGACGAAGGCGTGGTCGAAGAGATCCTCGCCGATCATGTGCTTCATCACTCCATTGAAGAACGCGACATCGCCCCCGATCGCGAGTTGGAAGAAATAGTCGGTGATCTTCGTGCCGAACAACGCGCTCTCGACGTTCGAAGGCACCCAGTAGCGCTCCATCGCCGGCTCGCGATACGGATTGACCACCGCGACCTTCGTTCCGGCCTTCTTCGCGTGGTAGAGGTACTTCATCCCGACCGGCTGGTTCTCTGCGATGTTCGACCCGACAAAGACGACCAGGTCGCTACCGATCCAGTCGGAGTACGAACACGTCGTTGCCGCCACGCCGATCGCCTCTTTGAGGCCGAAGGTGCTCGGCGAATGACAGATGCGCGCCGAGCTGTCGATCGAATTCGTGCCGAGGGCCCGCGCCACTTTCTGGATGACGTAGTAGTTCTCATTCGGTTCCCCACGGCTCGTCATATAAATGCCGAGCCGATCCGGCGGCGTGGCGCGGATCTTCTCGGCGATGATGTCGAGGGCGGTGTCCCACGTCACACGGCGAAAGCCGGCGTCGCCACGGTGACGCACCATCGGGTGCGACAGGCGACCGAGCTCCCGTAGCGCGGCAGACTTCTTGCCCGAGAGCATGGCGACGTCTTCCAAGAGCGAAGAGTCCATCGCTGGCATGGTGTTCAACCGCAGAAGCCGGAGCCGGACGTTGCACAGGTGGATCTCGTCCATCGTCCAGTCGCGCATGCCGGTCGTACCGAGCGAGCAGCCGTCACAGCAACCATGGTTGAGGATCCGCCACGCGTACAAAAGGTGGTCGCGGTTCTCGCCGATCGCGTCGGTGATCTCTTTGTAGTTGTTCGGGTGACCCTCGCCGATCCCGAAGGGCCTCAAGCTCACCCACAGTGAAGGGTCGAAGCGCTTCTCTTTTTGCGATCCGTTCCTGCTGCTCATCGTCAAAAACTCCTCGCTCCACGCCGGGCTTTCGATTCACACGAAGTGACATGACGGTCTGTGCGCGCGTTGCCACCCTCCTTGAACTGAGCCAGGAGAGTGGGTCCGTTGTCGCCGCATTGCAACTACTTCGCGCAGCGTAAGCCTGTTCAGGAGGTTTTGCTTAGCGACCGGGAGAAATCGTCGCAACAATGCAAAATGTGCCGACACCATCCTCGGAGCCGCGATCAGCCGCCTGAGATCGCCCCAAGCACAATGAACGGCTCGCTCCCCGCCACAACCTCGTCAGGTACGAGATGGTCGCCTGACTCGTGGGAAAGATCGAGCCCGGCCGCGTAGAACCGGACGTACGGGCGACGCCGCAGCGTCTGGGAGTCGCGGATCGTTCCCCGCAGAACGGGGTAGTCGGCCTCGATCGCCGAGACGACGGCGGCGATCGTCACCGGGTCGTCAACCGCCACCTTGACGTCCCCGGAAATCGTGGCAAGCCGGCGCAGGTGCGCCGGCAGCTCGACGCGGATCACGAAAGCGTTTGCACCTCGACTGACATCACCCGCGGCAGGTCTCGGACCGCCGTATCCCACGAGTCGCCCTCGTCCGCTGATGCGTAGACCTGGCCGCCTGTTGTGCCGAAGTACACGCCGCACGGTTCGAGCGCATCGATCGCCATCGCGTCGCGCAGCACGTTCACGTAACAGTTGCGATCAGGGAGGCCCTTGCCGAGCGCCTCCCACTCGTTGCCGCCCGTCGTTGACCGGTAAACCCGCAGTACGCCCTCCGGGGGGAAGTGTTCGCCGTCGCTCGTGATCGGGACGACGTACACCGTGTCCGGCTCGTGCGCGTGCACTCCGATCGCGAAGCCAAAGTCCGTCGGCAAATTGCCGCTCACCTCGTACCAGGACTCCGCGGCGTCGTCACTGCGCATCACATCCCAGTGCTTCTGCATGAAAAAGACATCCGGGCGATCCTTGTGCATCGCGATCCGGTGAACGCAGTGGCCGGCGAACGCCTCGGGATCTGGGATGTAATCCGAGTGCAACCCGACGTTCGCAGGCTTCCAGGACTTTGCACCGTCCTCACTCTTGAAGACGCCGGCAGCAGAGATCGCGACAAACATGCGGTCGGGATTCGCCTCGTCGAGGACGATCGTGTGCAGGCACATCCCGCCCGCTCCCGGCGCCCACTCGGGAGTGGTTTTGTGTTCGCGCAGCGCGGGGAGTTCCTCCCAGCTCTCGCCGCCGTCGCGTGAAATGAACAGACCGGCGTCTTCGACGCCGGCGAAGACGACGTCGGGGTCGGTCGGCGACGGCTCGAGATGCCAGACCCGCTTGAACTCCCACGGCCGCGGGGTGCCGTCGTACCAAAGGTGCGTCCCCAGTGCGCTCGCGTAGACGAAGTCCTTGCCGACCGCCGTCCAGTTCTTTCCTCCGTCGTCGGAGCGGTGCATCAGCTGGCCGAACCATGACGTCGACGGGGCGGCCCAGATCCGGTCCGGATCTGCCGGGGAGCCGGCGACGTGGTAGCTCTCCATCCCGCCGAAGAATGGCCCGTTGACCGTCCAGTCCTTGCGGGCGCCGTCGCTTTCCAAGATGAAGGTCCCTTTCGCCGTACCGACCAGCACGCGGACCCCACTCATCGCAGCCTCCCAATCGAGTCGATTTTCTCGTCATCGCATCATTCCGCGTCCCGACGCCCCGTTGCACGCGTTTCGTGGGTGCGGATCCCAGTTCACCGGGGGAATTTCCCGCACCACTACCCTGGGCCCGTGGCGGACGACGAGCGCGATGACACGCCGATAAACGAAGTTCCTGAAGTTGCGCCACTGCCAGCCCTCAAGACCCGCCTGCAGCGCATCGGCAAGGCCCTCGCCGGTCCGCGCCAGCGCCCTCCCACGGGCGGCGATTCCACTGCGCAGGCGGTGAACGAGCTCGACGAGCGGGAACGCAAATGGAGCCTGGCCGGCGTCGTACTCGGCGCTGGTCTCGTCATCTCGGGTTACCTCATCGACCGCCACTCGGCGGTCGAACGTGTTCGGACGGCGTCGGGGACCTTGCTCATCGCCGGGATCGTCGTCCTCGTGATCATGGCGCTCGGGATCGTCTTCCGACGCCGCGCGATGGTCGGCTTCGCGAGCTTCATGGTCGGCTTCGCGCTCATCACCGGGGGCAACGTCTTCGGCGTTCTGTTCCTCGGCTTTGGCGGCTGGCTGCTCGTTCGTGCTCTCAGGCGCCAACGCGAGCGCTCGGGACCAAAGCCGGAGAGCGCGACGGCCACCAAGAGCAAGCCGCCACCCAAACCCGCCGGACCGCCAAAACCCTCCAAGCGCTACACGCCACCGCGCAGATCGCGCGTCGGATCGCGCCGCCGGTGAGGTTTCACGAGGGGTCGCTGCGATGATCGGCGAAGCGCTGCGATCGAAGCGGATCGCAGTCACCGGTGCCACGGGATTCGTCGGCACCGCGCTCGTCGAACGCCTGCTGCGGTCCGTGCCCGACTGCGAGATCGTGCTGCTCGTTCGTCCAGGGCGCCGGTCCAATGCCGCCGCACGCACCGAACGCGAGGTACTCCGCAACGACTGCTTCGATCGTCTCCGCCGCGAACTCGGCAGCGAGTTCGACGCCGAGATCGCTCGTCGGGTCACAACGATCGCCGGGGACGTCGGAACGGACGACCTCGGTCTTGACGACGACGGGCGCGCGGCGCTCGCCCGCTGCGACGTCGTCGTGCACGCAGCGGCGTCGGTGAGCTTCGACGCCGCGTTCGACGACGCCGTCGAGGTCAACCTCCTCGGCCCGACGCGGGTCGCGCAAACGCTGCTCGACCTGCACGCCCCCAGCAGAGACCGGGCGTTACCACACCTCATCTCGGTTTCGACGGCCTACGTAAATAGCGGACACCGGGGTGACGCGACAGAGATCCCGGTGACCGAGAGTCCCTTCCTCTCTCTCCCTTCCTGGCGCGAGGAGGTCGACTCAGCACGCCGCGCCCGCGGGACTGCCGAACTGGAGAGTCGCCGCCCGAACCGCCTCGTCGAATTCCGCAAGGCCGCGCGTCGCGAAATCGGTGCCGCCGGCGTTGCGCTGC
>JBAVUF010000170.1:0-5746 GCA_049696635.1 Acidimicrobiales bacterium
GCGTCGCGGCTCGCGGCGGCGAGGTCGCCGCTGTCGATGCGCACGGCAGCGTGGAGGAGACCGAATTCGGCGATAACGGCGATCGCGCGATCGACACCGACCGATACGTCGTAGGTGTCGACGAGGAAGACCGGCCGTTCGGGAAAGTCCTCGGCGAAGGCGCGGAAGGCGGCGGTTTCGTTCGGGAACGCCTCGATGTACGAGTGCGCCATCGTGCCGACGGCGGCGAGGCCGAATCGGCGTGCCGCGTCGACGTTGCTCGTCCCTTGGAATCCGGCGATCGCGCTGGCGCGGGCCAGCGCGTCTCCGGCTTCGATGCCGTGCGTACGCCGCAGGGCGAAGTCGAAGAGCTCGATCTCTCCGGCCGCCATCACGCATCGTGTGGCTTTCGTCGCAAAGGTGGTCTGGAAAGTGATCTGGTTGAGCAGGTACGTCTCGACGAGTTGTGCCTCGGCGATCGGGGCGGTCACTTCGAGGATGGGCTCGTCGGCGAGGACGACCCGGCCCTCGGGTACGGCGCGTACCTCGCCGGTGAACGAGAAGTCCCTGAGCGCCACGACGTCTCGGTCGTCGAAGCCGATCGCCGTCAAGTACTCGAGCTCGTCGGCTCCGAAATGGAGCTCCTCGAGGTACGAGAGGCAGTCTTCGATCCCGGCCGCGACGAGGAAGCCCCGATCGGAAGGCAACCGACGGACGAAGAGGCTGAAGGTTGCCGGTTCGTGGAGTCCGCGGCGCAGATAACTCGCCGCCATCTTGATCTCGTAAAGGTCGGTTGAAAGCGCTCGTGCCATCGACTCCGCCGAGCCGGATCGCCTCGTCGAGCGAAGCGGAAAGGACCGGCGCGAAAGCGTAGGCAAGAGAGCAAGTCCGCATTCCGCCCGCCCGTCCCCTGCGCCAGGACCTGGTGGGTTTTGCGCGACGATGGGATTCGCCGCCCGATTCATCGACGAAGGGACTCCGGTGTCGGAACGAAGAGCTGATCTGGCGCGCGCCCTCGGAGCGCCGCCTTCCCCGTTGGCACTCGCTTGGCCCGAAGCGTCGGATCGGCGATGATCACCGTCGATCACCTGACGAAGCACTACGGATCGACCCTCGCGGTCGACGACCTCAGCTTCACGCTGCAGCCCGGCATGGTGACGGGATTTCTCGGCCCGAACGGCTCGGGCAAGTCGACGACGATGCGCATGATGCTCGACCTCGACCATCCTGAACGTGGTCAGGTGCGCATCGACGATCGGGCCTACACACAGCTGCGCTGGCCGCTCCGAGAGATCGGCGGCTTGCTCGAGGCGAAGTCCGTTCACCCGGGCCGCAGCGCCTACAACCACCTCCTCGTGCTGGCGCAGTCGAACGCCATCCCGAAACGTCGGGTCGACGAGGTCCTCGGCCTCGTCGGGTTGACGAGCGTCGCTGCAAAGCGCGCCGGGACGTTCTCTTTGGGTATGAGCCAGCGCCTCGGGATTGCCGCCGCTCTGCTCGGCGATCCCGGCGTGTTGCTGTTCGACGAGCCGGTGAACGGCCTCGACCCGGAGGGCATCCGCTGGGTGCGGTTGTTGCTCCGGCACCTTGCGTCGGAGGGACGAACCGTGTTCGTCTCGAGCCACCTGATGAGCGAGATGGCGCTCACCGCCGATCACGTCGTCGTCATCGGCAAGGGCCGCCTTATCGCCGATGCGCCGATGCGCGACTTTGTGAGCGAGCGTTCCGCGGTGCGCGTTCGGGTACGTTCCCCGCGCCTCGACGAGCTGGTCGCGACGTTGCGCGACCGCAGCGGAGTCTCCGTCGAGATGCACGACGGAACGGCGGAGATAACCGGCGTGCCGGCGCCGGACATTGGCGACCTCGCCGCGTCCCGTGGCATCGCCGTGCATGAACTCACGCCGGTGACGGTGTCACTCGAGGAGGCCTTCATGGACATCACCGAGGACTCGGCTGAGTTCCGGTCCGCCTCCGGCGCCGCCGCGCCCACGACCGAGGCCGCCCCGACGGGCGTCGTCGCGCAATGACCGTCACCGGGACGGCCGACGTCGTCGAGCCCGAAGCGCCGAGAAAGGTGTTCGTACCCCACGAGCATCCCGGCCGCTACGGGCCGATCGAGCTGATCAGGTCGGAGTGGACGAAATTGCGCACCGTCCGCTCGACGACGCGAACCTT
Source organism: Acidimicrobiales bacterium (assembly GCA_049696635.1). Lineage (GTDB taxonomy): Bacteria > Actinomycetota > Acidimicrobiia > Acidimicrobiales > Bog-793 > CAVRXQ01. The sequence goes on from JBAVUF010000170.1 coordinate 2,155, forward strand.
GGCGGTGACGATTGTCGCGGTGATCGGCATCGGCGCGATCGCGACGGCGGTCACGGCGGCGCATTGGAAAAACGGCGGGTTCGTCAACCGCATCGGCTTCGACCCGACCCAGCGCAGCCTCGCCGGTTTGTTCTTGGGACAGATCGCGATCGGTGTGTTGGGTGTCATCGCGATGACAGCGGAGTACTCGACGGGAACTATTCGGGCGACGCTCGCCTCGACGCCGAACCGTCCGCTCGTGCTCGCGTGCAAGGCGGCGGTCTACGGATTCGTCGCCCTCGTTACGAGTGAAATCATTACGTTCGTCGCCTTTTTCATCGGCCAGGAACTTCTGAAAGGGTCGGCGCCGTACGCGTCGCTCAGTCAGCCGGGAGTGCTGCGCGCCGTCGCCGGCGCGGGCCTCGTGCTGACGGTGATGGGGCTGTTCGCGCTCGCGCTCGGGACGATCATCCGGCACACGGCGGGGGCGATCTCGGCGTACGTGGCGATCCTGCTCGTCGTGCCGCTCATACTCCAGGCGTTTCCGACCTCGGTGCAGCACATGTTGCTGAAGTACATGCCCCTTTTGATCGCCGAGCACATGGCGACCACCGTCGGTAACTCGGCCGACTTCGGGAACGCGCCCCTCTTTACCCAGTGGGCAGGATTCGGGATCCTCTGCGCATACACCGCGATCTTGTTCGTCGTCGGAGGAGTGCTCTTTTCACGTCGAGACGCCTGAGCGCGACCGGCGCCGCACGACCGCAAAAGAACGGGATAACCCGCGGTGCGGGCGTACGCTCGCCGTCTTGGGAGGCAAGTCCTTCAAGGCGTGGCCGAGGCAGTCGTTAGCACGCGCGTCCGACGCCGAGAGGAGACGACGTGGGTCCGAGCCGCGCCACCAATAGCGCGCCGCCTCGGACGAATGCGCCTTGTCTGCTTCACTGCGGCGCTGAACCGGCGAGTGTCGTGTCCTTGATGAGTTTCGGCGGAAAGGCACTCCGATGACGGCTGGCGCGCTGCCGGTCGCGACGCGCGAGCCATCGAGCGAGAGCACAGTTCGGTCGCCCACTTCTCCGGCACCTCGGCCGCTGGCCGTCACCTTTGCGGTCATCGTCCTCGGATTCGGATTCGGCGCGACGGTCGCCACGGCGATCACTACTGAAACTGCCGGACAGCTCCGCGCCGCCGGCGGTCTCGCGATCTTCCTCGGCAGCATCAGCGGGCTCGCCGGCACGTACCTCGCGCTCGTGATGGTGCTGATCGTCTCGCGCGTTCCCTACGTCGAGCGCGTCCTTGGACAGGACGGACTTCTGCGCTGGCACCGCCGCATCGCGCCGTGGCCGATCTCGCTCATCGTCGCGCACGTCGTGCTGCTCACAATCGGGTATGCCGAGGCCGCGCACGCCGGCGCCTGGCACGAGATCGGGACGCTGCTGAGCTCTGTTCCCGACGTCCTCATCGCGACGATCGGGTTTTTCATACTCGTCGCGGTCGCGATCGTTTCGATCTATCAGATCCGCAGTCGGATGCCTCGCGAACGTTGGTGGGCCATCCACCTGTTCATGTATCTCGCCCTCGGACTCGCGTTCGCGCACGTGATCGTGCTCGGTCCCTCGTTCGTCAACCACCCCATCACCCGCGTGCTGTGGGGCGTCCTTTGGTTCGGTACCGTCGGCCTGGTCCTCATCTACCGGATCGGCCTGCCGATCTTCCGTTCGGCGCGCCACCGGCTCGTGGTCGCCGAGATCCGTTCGGAGGGTCCGGGCGTCGTTTCGGTCATTTGCAGGGGGCGCAAGCTTGAGCGCTTGGCGTTCTCGGGCGGCCAGTTCTTCGAATGGCGCTTCCTCACCCGAAGGATGTGGTGGCAGGCGCACCCGTTCTCGCTCTCGGCGCGCCCGGTCCCGCCGTACGTGCGCTTGACGGTGAAAGCCGTCGGCGACTTCACGGCAACGGTCGCGAAACTGCGCGCCGGCACGCGAATCGCGATCGAGGGTCCCTACGGCGCCTTCACGTCGCACGCCCGCAGCCAGAAGAAGGTGGCGTGCCTCGCCGGGGGTATCGGCGTCACCGCGATTCGCGCGCTTTTAGAGGACCTGCCGATCGGCACCGACCCCGTCGTCGTGTTGCGCGCCTCTACTGAGAAGGACCTCGTCCTTTTGAGCGAGGTGGAGGAGCTCGTTCGACAACGCCATGGGCAGCTGCACGCGCTCGCCGGCTCGAGAGACGCCATCGGTCTTGGTCGCCTTCTTGGGCTCGTCCCCGACCTCGTCGGACGCGACGTCTTCGTCTCCGGTCCTGAGAACTTCGTCAAAGGCACGGTCGCCGAGCTCGCGAAGTTCGGGGTTCCCGAGACTGCGATCCATTCGGAGGTGTACTCGCTATGAGGCGCGGCGGCGCTTTTAATGCCCGGTGCACCGTTTCCGCGACCGGTTTCCAACGCATCCGATGAAGAAGCTCGTCACCGCGCTCGTATCTGCCGCGGCCGGCATCGGCGTCGTGATCGGCGTTCACGGTTCGCGCGCTCCGCATCCCGTGCAAGGCGCGAGCGGTGCCCACGAGAGTCGTTCGTCGCGCGCCCCGACGTCGAAGGGACGCTCCTCGTCGAAGTCCGTCTCGCAGGGCTCGCTGCGCGACGGAATTGCCATCGGCCCGACCGAGAACTACGGATATGGCATCGTCGCCGTCGAGGTCACGACGAGATCTGGACGCATCGTCACCTTAAGCACCGTCGAGTTGGAGATCTCCGAGCCGTTCTCTCAGTCGCTCGCGCAGCAGGCGATCCCGATCCTCCGTCGCGAGGTTCTGGAAGCCCAATCGGCGAACGTGGCGGCGGTCTCCGGCGCGACGTATACGTCTCAGGGGTATCTCTCCTCAATCCAGGCAGCCCTCGACCGCCTCGGTTCCTGAGCCATGGACGATCCGATCATCCACGTCGAAGAGGTGATGGGGACGGTGGTCTCGATCGCTGTGCACCGTGGTCGCTGCGCACCAAGCGCCGTCGCTGCCGCCGTGCAGGCGGCCTGCGCCCGCCTGCACGAGCTCGACGCGATCTTCACCACCTACGACGAGAAGAGCCCGATGAGCGGCGTGCGGTCCGGCGAGTTGTTGCTGAAAGATGCGCCGCCCGTGATTCGCGACGTGTTCGAGTTGTGCGAACAGGCGAGGTGGATGACGCATGGCTGGTTCGACCCCTGGTCGATGCCCGGCGGCGTCGACCCGACCGGTCTCGTCAAAGGCTGGGCGGTCGAGCAGGCGGCTCGCTTGATCGGCGACTCACCAGTTTCGGGAGCGATCGTGGACTGCGGCGGGGACGTCGCGCTCGTCGGCTCGTCCCCCGACGGCGGTCCGTGGCGTATCGGGATCCAACATCCGTGGCGTCGCTCGGCGCTCGCCTGTGTCATCGAGGTCGGCGTCGGCGCAGTGGCGACTTCCGGTGCGTACGCGAGGGCGGCGCACCTCGTCAGCCCGTGTGGTTTTCCGAGTAGTCCCGGAGTCGCCTCGGCGTCAGTCATCGGCGACTCGCTCGGCTTCGCCGACGCGTTCGCCACCGCGATCGCGGTCGGCGGCCCCGACGCGGCGAGGTCGGTCAGCGAAGTTCCCGGTTACGACG
>JBAVUF010000171.1:0-11463 GCA_049696635.1 Acidimicrobiales bacterium
CTGTTGCGCCGTGACGACCTCGACGACGACGCCACCGCCAGGGCGGCGTTGCTCGTCGAGAAGTCGGGCGGCCGTCAGCTCGCACTCGACGAGGCGGCTCGCCGGCTCGAAGCCGCACTCGACACAATCGCACTCGACGCGATCGCGGACCGCGCTCGACAAGAGCTGACCGAACTCGCCCGTTTCGTCGTCGAGCGGGAGTTCTGAGATGGCGCGTCGAATCGCTCCCACGTTGCTCAATTCCGCGAGGGCGACCCGTGATCGCGCTCGTGACCAACTCCTGGCGCTGCAGGACGAATCGGGCTGGTGGAAGGGCGAACTCGAGACGAACGTCACGATGGACGCCGAGGATCTCATGTTGCGGGAATTCCTCGGTGTTCGCACCGATGACGACACCCGCTCGGCCGCGAACTGGATCCGCGCAAAACAACGCGAGGACGGCACATGGGCGAACTTCTACGGCGGTCCCGGCGATCTGTCGACGACGATCGAGTCCTACGTCGCGCTCCGGCTCGCCGGTGACGATCCGGCGGCGCCGCATATGGAAAAGGCCGCCGCGTTCGTGCGCGACGCAGGCGGCGTCGAGTCCTCTCGGGTGTTCACCCGTATCTGGCTGGCGTTGTTCGGTCTCTGGTCGTGGGACGAACTCCCGGCGATGCCCCCGGAATACGTCGCCCTGCCACCCTGGTTCCCGGGCAACGTCTACGACTTTGGGTGCTGGGCCCGTCAAACCGCGGTCGCGATCACGGTCGTCGGCGCCTACCGGCCCCGGCATCCGATCGCCTTTTCGATTGACGAGCTTTTCTCGGGCATCGCGCCAGAGAAGCCAAAGCCCGGCATCGCGACCTGGGCGCAGCGATTCTGGCTCCTCGACCGGGGGTTGCACCGCTACGAGGAGTTGCTCTTGCGCCAGCCGTTGCTGCGGCGATCGGTGCGCGAGTGGGCGTTGCGTCGCGCGGAATCGTGGATCGTCCGCCGCCAGGAGGCGGACGGCAGCTGGGGAGGGATCCAGCCACCGTGGGTGTATTCGATTCTCGCTTTGTACCTGCGCGGCTATCCCTTGAGCCATCCGCTGATCAAAGCCGCCTTCGATGGCATCGAACGGTTCTTGATCCGCGAAGGAGACGTCCGCCGACTCGAGGCGTGCCAGTCTCCGGTCTGGGACACTGCGCTCGCCGTCGTCGCGCTCGCGGATGCAGGAGTGGAAGCCGACGACGACGCGCTGCGGCGCGCCGGCGAGTGGCTCCTCGGCGAGGAGGTGACGGTGCGCGGCGACTGGGCGGTGCGCCGACCTGACGTGCCGACGGGTGGGTGGGCGTTCGAGTTCGCGAATGCGAACTATCCGGACATCGACGACACCGCGGAGGTCGTGCTCGCATTGCGCCGTGTCGTTCTTGACGATGCAGCCGGGCGCGACCACGCCGTACGACGGGGGATCGCCTGGGTCGAGGGGATGACGTCGCGAGACGGCGGCTGGGGCGCGTTCGACGCCGACAACGTGCGCGAGCTGCTCTATGAGCTCCCGTTCTGCGATTTCGGCGCGGTGATCGACCCGCCGAGCGCCGACGTCACGGCGCATGTTGTCGAGATGCTGGCTCACGAAAGGGCGGCGACGCCGTCGGTCCTGCGCGGCGGCATCGAGTGGTTGCTGCGCGAACAAGAAGACGATGGGGCGTGGTTCGGCCGCTGGGGCGTGAACTACGTCTACGGCACGGGGGCCGCGGTCCCCGCGCTCATCGCCGCCGGTATCGCGCCAAGCGATCCGGCGATTGTGCGCGCCGTCGAGTTCTTGGAGGCGCACCAGAACGCAGACGGCGGATGGGGAGAGGACATCCGCTCGTACGACGACCCGTCCCTGCGTGGCGTCGGGGAATCGACCGCGTCGCAGACGGCATGGGCGTTGCTCGCGCTCGTCGCGGCTGGCCGTCACGGCACCGAGGCCGCCCTCCGCGGGATCGAGTTCCTCGTCTCGACCCAGCGCGACGACGGCAACTGGGACGAGCCGTGGTACACGGGCACGGGGTTCCCCGGCGACTTCTACCTCAACTACCACCTCTACCGCATTGTGTTCCCGCTCTCCGCGCTCGGACGCTGGTGCGCGGCGATGGCAACGGAGGTGTCCTCGGTCAGGCGCGCGCCTCGTAAGCGCGAAACCGACCGTGTTCCCTCCGAGGAGGTCGCGTGATGCAGGGGCCGACCTTTCTCGCCGCCTTGCGCACCGAAGCGCTCGCGCTCCGTCTCGGCGCGCCCGACGCGCGCATCGTCAGGTTCGGGCTCGGCGAGCGCGCCGCCGTTCGCGCCCGCGAGCGTCTTTCGCTCGAGGCTGCGGACCCGGTCGTGCTCTTCGGATTCTCCGGGGCGCTCGACAAGTCGTTGCGCCCGGGCGACCTCGTCGTCGCGAGCGAACTCGGCCTCGTTGGTCTCGACGAGACGGTCAGCCTCTCTAGAGCCGAACGATGCGTTCAAGAGCTCGCAGCTCATGGCCTTTGTGTCGTGTCAGCCCCCATCGTCACCTCCCGTAGGCTCGTTATCGGCGACGAGGCGAGAGCAAAGGCTGCTGCCGGCGGTGCGGTGGCGGCAGACATGGAGTCGTGGTTCTTCGCACCGCTCGCTCGTGGTGGGCGTTTCGTGGTGATCCGGGCGATCGTCGATGTGCCGGGCCGTGAGGTGCGATCGACATCGACACCGATCGCAGCGATGCGCGCCGCGCGTGCCCTTCGGCGGGCGGCGCGGGCCATGCAGCGGTCGAATGTGCTTTTCGAGGTTCTTACCAGTAGCGAACACTCGGGAGAGAGCTGATGGCGATTCCTATCCGACAGAACATGCGCATGGCGTCGTACCTCATGCGGCAAAAACTCGCTGGACGCGAGAAGTACCCGCTCATCGTCGAACTCGAGCCGCTTTTCGTCTGCAATCTCGCGTGTCCTGGATGCGGCAAGATCCAATACCCGACCGAGATCCTGCGCAAGCGGCTGACTCCCGAGGAGGCCTTCGCGGCAATCGAAGAGTCCGGTGCACCGATGGTCTCGGTCGCTGGTGGTGAGCCGCTGTTACACCCTCAGATCGAAGAGATCGTCAATGGCCTCATCGCGCGCAAGCGCTTCGTCTATCTCTGCACGAACGCCGTGCTGATGAAGCGGAAGATCGACCGCTTCAAGCCGTCCTCGCGCTTCGCGTGGGTGATCCACCTCGACGGCTTGAAGGAACGCCACGATGCGGCCGTCGACAAAGAAGGCGTCTTCGAGACTGCGATCGAAGCGATCAAGCTCGCGAAGCAAAAGGGCTTCCGTGTGACGACGAACTCGACGTTTTTCACCCACGACTCGCCGAAGACCGTGCGCGAGGTGCTCGATTTCTTGAACGACGAGTTGAAGGTCGACTCGATGATGATCTCGCCCGCCTACGCCTACGAGAAGGCTCCCGACCAGGAGCACTTCCTGCCGGTCGACCAGGCGCGCCAGGTGTTTCGGGATGCTTTCGGTGACGGGCACCGCAAGAAGTGGCGACTGAACCACACGCCGCTCTTCTTGGACTTCTTGGAGGGCAAAGTCGACTACCAGTGCACTCCTTGGGGTGTGCCGAGCTACTCGATCTTCGGCTGGCAGCGCCCGTGCTACCTGATGGCAGACGGCTACACCGCAACGTACAAAGAGCTCATCGAGACGACCGACTGGGACAAGTACGGTCGCGGCCGCGACCCGCGTTGCGACAACTGCATGGCGCACTGTGGCTACGAGCCGTCTGCTGTCGCGGCGACGACGTCTTCTTGGAGGCAGTCTCTTCGCGCCGCCGTCGGTACGCACTGATTCCAAATCGAGAATCGCGATCAGGCACACGTAGGCTGGTGCGCGCGGGGCTGTAGCTCAGCTGGCTAGAGCGACTGGTTTGCAACCAGTAGGTCGTGGGTTCGAGTCCCATCAGCTCCACAAGGTCGGCTACTTGCAGGGATCGTTGTCCGTTCCGCTGCTGCCAACGAGCGGACTCGTCACTCCGCTCGGAGAACCAGCGCGGTCGACGTGCGAGCTGCGTATCTCCCTGGGACGGCTGCGACGACGTTCGCGAGCACGACTGCGCCGAGACCGACGTAGACAAGCAGCAACGCTGGCACCGTGGCCCGCGGAACCGCATAGATGTCGTGGGCAAAGAGAACCCAGAGCCATCGACCGAGCGCGATGCCCAACGGGATCCCAACGACGACTCCGATAACAACTGCGACCGTGGACTGCCAAGTGACGCAGGCTGCAAGCTGGCGCTGGGTGAAGCCGAGCGTCTTCAGCAAAGCAAGGTCGCGCCGGCGCCTCCGCACGGACGCGGCGAGTGTGAGGCCAAGCGCGGCAACAGCACCTATGGCGAGTCCTCCCGCGAGAAGAAGCGGCGTCGCACCGATTGTTCGGTAGTTCTCGATCTCCGCGGGATATTGAACCGGCAGTACCACGACGCTCGCCCCGGCGGCGCCACCATTCGGGACGGCGGCGAATGCCTTGTTCCCCGCGTCGGCGATTCGATGCAGTGAAGCAAGCGCCTGCGCAGTCCTGACACCGCGGCGGAATCGGATCAGCACCATGGTCGGGCCATTGAGAGTGGGGTCCGGGCTGTGGAGAAACTTCTGAAAGGCGGGTGGCTCGATCCCGACAGGAATCATCGCTCCGACGCCCATGGACGTGTGGAGGGTTTGAGAGTTCCCTACCGCAGGCAATGTCGCCGTGCCGACTATTAGCAAGCGGGTCGGGGGAACGTAGACGGGAGCATCCTTGGTCGTTCCGTAGCTCGCGAGAACCGTCTCGCCGACGCGCTTGTGCAACTGGACGAGCGTCGCAGCGCCGAGCACGATCTGATCGTTCGCCTCGAGGGGGTGCCCAGACAGCATCGGAGGCGTGACGTGGGCGTGCGTGGTCGCCAAGATGATTGGCACCGTTTGGCCGTCGATCTGGGCGTTGGCAAACGAGATGTCGCTCGATGCGGCTACGTCGGGATCTTTGTCGACGAGGGAAGCAGCTTGCGGAGGAACGAGGTAGTTCGACGCGAGGGCGTAGTCCCAGTTCCAACCGTAGAGGGCGGGATGGGAGACCAACGTGCTGAGTCCGCTCCCAAAGGTGAGGGTGGCGGCGACGATTAGCACGGCGAGTGTGGTGCCGAATAATGCAGAGCGCACCGGAACGGCGGTACGGCCGCGGCCCGGTTCGAGCGCAAAGCGGAGGCCCGCGACAGCGGACACGGGCGCGCCCGAATTGGCGGCAAGACGAGCGAAGCTCGAAACTCGTTCGGCGCCAGCCGATCGCTCACGTCGGGGACCTGGCGCCCAGTGGTGAGCGAGCGCGACGGCGGGTACCCCGATACCGACGACCATCGCGAGAAGCCCAAAACCAAGCACGGCGGGATCGACCGCGATCCCTGGTGACGGATAGACCCCACGAACGGGGCCGATGGGCGAGAGGGGCGAGAGCGCGATCGCAACGCCGACCGCGAGCAGCGACCCGAGAAGAACGGCGCCGACGGTTCCGAAGAGACCCTCGCCCATGACGACCGCGCGACTGGCGCCAACAGCACGAAGCACCTCATGGTCCTCGTCTCTTGCCTGGAGTTGTCGGGCGATCATTTGCAATGCGATCAAGAGCGCCGCGAGCAACGCGATCGCGCCGAAGACGCCGAGAGCGATCGCCTCAGGCTTTACCGTGCGGTCAACTTGACCTACGACGATCGATGTGACGTGAAAGGAGTACGTCGTACCTTTCGGAAGGGCTGCGACAATCTCCTGCTCCACAGCGGAGACACCACGCGAGCCATCTCGGAGCTTGAGTCCGTAAGACGCGTAGATCGTTCCGGAACTGAAATGTCGCGTGAGTGCCGGAGTGAAGAGCGAAAATGTCGGATAGCGATCGACGTCGTCGAGCACCACTTCGTTATTGAACACAACGGTCCCAACGAGCTTCATGTCCAGCCGAAGTGTCGGCTTTACCTTTGGGGTACCGAAGGCGCGCTCGCTCGACTGCGCGAGGGTATAGAAGCCCATCGTGATGGCTTCACCGACGTGCCACCCGAGCAATCTTTCTGCTTCCGCGGTTGCGACGAACTCGTCGGCTCGACGTGCATCTGCCATTCGGCCCGCGGTGACCGTGACGCGGTCCTGATCGAAGTATTCACCGTTGATGCTGCCGATCGTGGAGAGCTCTCCCGACAAGGACGCAGGTCCGATGATTGGGGCACCCGTGCGGGAAAGTGGGAATGCGGTGAGGCTCGACGAAGCAGCCTCTACCCGTTCAACGCCAGGCAGACGCTCCAGATCCTTTGTCAGGTTCGGAGCAAACACGCTGCTGAGGCTCATGTCGGAGGGCTTGGTGGTGGCAAGGAAAGTCGAATATGAGGCTTGCGTCCGCCGTGCCGCGGCAACCGAGCCGATCGCGATCCCGCCGATCAATCCGATCAGCAAGACGATCGACAGATAACCGCCCCAGCGGCGTCGAAAGGTGGCAGTGAAGAGGTACCACGCGATCCGCATGACCTGTCGGCTCACGGCAGCGTTGGCCTCCCGGCACGGCCGATGGTCGCCGCGTTTCGCATTCTGGCTGATTCCAACAAGACATCCAAGGTGGACAGCCCGTCCGATGCCCTCGTATTTGCACCACTTTGGCTTCGCGGACTCGTTGGAATCCGTCACTCCGTACGCCCCAGCTCCGCATCTTGCGGTTACTGCGTCGACTAGCCGAATACAAGGCTGTTGACAGACGCGATCCGACACCTACTAGATGTGCCATTCACGCTCGCGGGTAGAGGTGCGGTAACGCCGCACAGCACGGCGCTCACTCCTCAATGGGATATGGGGCAGTCCTCATTGAGTCGCGTGGCCGTCATTCGACGCGCAGGATCAAGGCCGTCTGCGTACGCGCTGCACTACGACCCGGGAAGAGAGCCACGACGTTCGCGAATACCACTGTTCCCAATGCCACCAGGACGAGCGCGAGAACGGGCACCGTCGGGTCCGGGACGGCATCGAGTCCTCGTGCAAACAGGATCCAAAGCTGTCTACCGAAGACGATGCCGAGCGGCACGCCGACCACCACGCCGATTACAGCCGCCACGGTGGACTGCCACGCGACAGCGACTGCGAGCTGGCGGGCCGTGAAGCCGAGCGCCTTCATAAGTGCTAGGTCACGGCGCCTCCGCCGCACCGAGGAGATGAGCGTTAGGGCGAGCGCCGCAAGAGCGCCGACCGCGAGCCCCACGGCGAGCACGACCGGCGTGGAGCCGACTGACTGGTAATTGACGATCTGCGCAGGTCGCTGGACACCGACGAGGGTGACATCGTTGCCGGCCGCGTGCGGGTCGGCGGCGTATTTCCGATTGACGGCGGCCGAGAGCCGGTCCAGGTTTGACCGACCCGCCGCGGCGCTCACGCCGTGGCGGAGCCGCACGAATACGAGTTCAGGACCCTGGAGATTGGGATCCGGACTTGTCACGGCGTGTTGAAAGGACTTCGGAAAGATCTTTTCGGAAAAGAGCGCGCCTGTCCCCATCGAAGTGTGGTCGGCGACCTGGCTCGCGTATCCGATCGCCGGGAAGGTGGCGGTGCCGACGATTCGCAAACGGACGGGCGCCAAGTACAGCGGTCGCGAACTGGGCGAGCCGTAGCTCACCTCGACCGACTGCCCGACATGTCGGTGGAGCTCGGCAAGCGTCGAAGCGCCTATCACGATCTCGTCGGGTGCATCGACGCCGTGACCCGAGAGCACCGGCGGGACAACGTCATTGCTGTTGCCGCGTTCCATAAGGACAGGAACCGACAGACCGTCGATGGTCACGATGTTGTAGTCCATGCCTGTCCAGGCTGCGACCAAATGATCTCGATCGAGCAGCGTCGAACTCGATAGCGGCATGTTGTTCGTCGGAAGCAGCGCGTAGGACCAATTCCACCCGTAGAGCGGAGGGTCGGAGACCAACGTCTTGAAGCTGCTCGAGAATGTGAGTGTGGCGACGACTAGGCCGACTGCAACGATGGTCCCGAGCAACATGGAGCGAAGAGGGACGGAGCTCCTGTCTGTCCCGGGTTCCAGCGCGAACTGGACGCCGACGACGCACGTGACTGGCATCCGAGCCGTCTCAGCGCCCTTGACAAGCTTCGACGGCCGTGGCACCCGACCGCTGGTCCGGCGGACGGTGGAGCTCCTGGCTTGTAGAGCGAGACATGACATGAGGACGAAAATCACCGCCGCCGCCCCGATGAGGTAGACGACCCAGTCGAGTGCGACCCCGCTGTCCGGGTACACAGGGCGCACTGGCCCGATCGGTGAGATAGGCGAAAGCAAGATCGCGATTCCGATAGCCGCTGCTACGCCAGCGATGATTGCGATACCCACTCCGATAAGCGAATCGGCAACAATCGCGAGGGGGGAGGCTCCGAGGAAACGGAGTACCCGCCGATCCTCCTCGTCATCGCGCAGCAAGCGCGAAATCGCCTGCATGCCGAGCACGAGGCAGGCGAGAGCAGCAACCACCCCGAATCCGCCGAGGGCAACCGACATCGGGCGCACGGCGAGCTCGACAGTCGCGACCTCTCGGGAGGCGACATGGAACTCGGAAACTGCGCCAACGGGCAGGATGTTGCGCACCTCAGCTTCGACCTGAGACGCGTGGCGTGCTCCTCCCCTGAGTTGCAAGGCGTAGTAGTAGGGCGCGTCGTCTCCGACGGGTGAGAGCTTGAGCACGACGTGCAGCAGCGCTGGCGTGAAAAATCCAAACCCGTATGCACGATCGACGTCGTCCTCAACGACGCTCGTGTTCTCCTCGACGATGCCAGTGACATGCATCGCGATTCGCTTTATCGGCTGAACCTTGGAGGTTCCGAACTCTGGCGAGTCACCTTGCGCCTGCGTAAAGATGCCCATCGGGACGATGGAGCCGACGTGCACTTTGAGCAGCCGCGCCGCATTCGCATCGAGAACCATCTCGTCTATCCGACGCGGGGAGGCAAGTCGGCCACTGATAAGAGCGAGTCGATCCATCCGCTGGAATAATCCGTCTCGAGAAGCGACGAAGTTGATGTTCGCGAGAACGCCGATTCGCGCCGCTCCCTCCGGACTCAGCGGCACGATGTGCGGGATGTACGCAGTCTCCACGCGCGCGACATAACGCAGGTGCGTGATCGCCGTCGTCACGTTACGAACGTTGGTTCCGCCCACGGAGTACGCCGAGACATCGAGATCGGACGCATTCGTGCTGGCGAGGAACGTCGGGTAGGCGCTCTGCGTTCGCCGGGCCGCCTGGAACGAGGCCATTGCTACGCCGCCGACCAACCCGATGAGGAGGACGAGGGAGAGGTATCCGCCCCAGTGGCGGCGCAAGGTACCAGGGAGGCGGTACCGAGCAACTGGCCAGGCGCTGCTCACGGGGATAAGGCGTGCGCAACATACGGCGCGACGCGACGCGCCCGTTGGTCACAGAAAACCCTCATTCACGATGATCCTCGCTGGATCTGGGCTTTGGCGAAACCCAGGTGTTATCCCGGCCATCGACGTGGTACCACCACCGCATCGATCCACTCGCTGCCCGGGTGGCCGTTGTGACGGTCTGTTGATCAGGGCGACCAGGCTCACAACGCGGATCGCAGACTTATTAGTTAGTTACCTGAAGTTACGTGCCTGACGCTTTCGTGCGAGCAGCCAAAAGCCCGGTTGGCAAGCGCTCAGCTCCAGATGGTTTGCAACCAATAGGTCGTGGATTGGAGTTCCATCAGCTCCACGATCGGTCTCGTGCACCGATTACTGCCGCCGAACGGCGTCAGCACTCGAGGAACGTCACGAGCTCGGCCCGGTTCGCGCCCGTCATTCCACCCCGCAAGGCGTTCGCGCCCGCGGTCCGCTTCGCGTTGCACGGAGGGCCGCCTCCGCTGACCGCGACCATCCCCGGTTGGGGGGTGCCGCCGAAGCCTGGGACGCCGGTCTTTTCGGCACACACCTTCGAGGCGTGCCGGAACGCGGGATTATTCGGGCTTAAATCGCCACCGACACTGAGCACGAGGCCGCCGCTCGCGGTTGGATAGGGGAAGTCTGCGATCCCATTCGCTCGCATGCAGTCAGAGAACTTCACCAGTTCCGCTCGGTCGGGGGTCTTGAGCGGCTTGCCGCCGCGTAAGACCATCTGGGCCGCGGCCATGTAGTTGCCGCATGGACCGCCCAAGCCGTCCGAGGTGCTGTGGTAACCGGTGGGGAAAGTGACGTGGATCACCTTGTTGGCGTCGATGGTCGGATCGACTTGCCCGGGATCGCCATGGCTTCGCATGCAGGAGGCCCACTGATCCACCAAGTCGCTCGGGTTCCCCGTAGGAAGCGTGGTGGTCGTCGTGCCCCCGCCGCCGTTGCCGCTGCTTTTCCCGAGACTGGCGACGCCGGGGGAGCCGGGTCCACCGCACGCGGCGAGCCCGAATGCCAACGCGGCCACTGCCGCGCTTAGCAGCACAGTTCCTTGCGTTCGGACCGGCCGCCTTCCATGCGGCCCCCAATCGGCGCGGTGGGAGTTTTTTGAGGGCTTGTCGTTGTCTTTCATCCGCTCACTTTCCGGGGTCAAGCGGTGTCGAAAGCAGTTGTACAAATCAGAAGGTCACAACACGGTCACATTTATGTCTTGGTTCCGCGACCGACTTCACCTCGGAGACGAAGGAGAGGTGATCCTCCTTCGCATCGGCGGGCCAAATCCGTCGGCTTTCGCAAAGGGGTATTTACCTATAACATACTCAGTATGTATATACGGCTATCGAGAACGCCGTGAGTGTCCGATACGCCCTGCTGGCCCTTCTGAGCGAGGGACCGAAGTATGGGATGCAGCTCAAGGAGGAGTACGAGGGGACGACGGGCGACGCGTGGCCCCTCAACGTCGGTCAGGTGTACACCACCCTGCAACGCCTGGAGCGTGACGGCCTCGTCGAATCGACCGATGCCGGGGAGGACGAGCGACAGAGGGACTACCGGATCACTCGCCGCGGTCGGACCGAACTCGACAATTGGTTCGCGACACCGCTTGGTCCGGGATCTCCGCCGCGCGACGAGCTCACGACCAAGATGCTCGTGGCTCTGCGCGTCCCAGGCGTCGACGTCCACGAACTGATACGGGCCAACCGTCGTCAGGTTGTCGAGCTGATGCAGCAGTGGACGAGCATCAAGCCGGAGAAGGCCGAGCTCGACCTCCCCTTCGCCCTGATGGTCGAACGGGAGTTGTCCCGACTCGAGGCGACTGTGAAGTGGCTGGACGTTACGGATCGACTTGTGAGTCGATCGACCAAGCAGCGCCCTCGGGCATCCGGTCCCAGGCTCCGACGACGTGTGGTGCTCAGATCATGAGTCTGTTCGAGCCGCGCCACTTCTCCAAGACCTGCATCACTCGCGCTGCAACCGATCGAGAGACTGCGCGTCCGGGCGGCCCCGGGCGTCGGCGGCGGCTGTTCGTTGCCCCCGCTGTCATTGGTCTGGCCCTGGT
>JBAVUF010000172.1:0-11192 GCA_049696635.1 Acidimicrobiales bacterium
ACTCGACGCGGCGCTCGTCGCTCGCGCCCGTGCTGCCAAGGTGACGACCTTCGAGGGCGCCCGGTTTGAGTCCCTTATTGAAGACCGCGGTAAAGGAGTCCGGGTCCGCCTTTCCGGCCTCCCAGAGACGCGCGCCCGATTCGTCGTCGCTGCCGATGGCGCCTGGTCGGAGGTGCGGCGGGCGGTTGTCGGTCTAGATCCGCGCGAGCGGCGACCGGACTGGATGGCTTGGCGCGCCTACCTCGTCGGAGCGGATCGGGAGAAGACGTCGCCGATGTGGGTCTGGTTCGAGCGCCCGTTGCTCCCCGGATACGGCTGGTCGTTCCCACTTGCAGACGGGGCGATCAACATCGGCGTCGTCACCGCGGGCATCTCCGGGAAGCGATTTGCCGACGCCTGGCGAACGACGATCGACGGCCCGTTCGTACGATCGCTCGTCGGGGCAGACGCTTCACTCGAGGCTCCGGCACGCGCCTGGCCAATTCCCGCACGACTCGATGTCTCCGCCCTGTCCGCTCTCGACGACCGCGTCCTGTTCGTCGGCGATGCGGCGGGAGTGGCGGACCCGTTCACCGGCGAAGGCATCGGCCAAGCGCTCGAGACCGGCATCGTCGCGGCACGCGCGATCACCGACAAGTTCGCACGCGGACCGGCTCAAGTCGCTGCGGCCTATCGGCAGGCGATCGCGGCGTCGCTCGCGAAGGATCACGCGATCGCGCGCGTCTGCGGGCGACTGTTCGCTCACGCGTCGAGCGCCAGTGCCGTATTGCGCGTCGTCGACTCCGCGCCGTTCGTTCGCCGCAATGTCGCCCGTTGGCTGTTCGAGGACTACCCGCGGGCGGTCGTCACCTCTCCGGGAGCGTGGCAGGACGCGGCTCGCCTGCGACCGGGCGCGTTCGCGAAATAAACGATGCGGTTGCGAGTTTCAGTCGAGGTTCGCGCCGTTACGACGGACTTGGTCGACGACGGCGTAGTACGCGTCGATCGACTCTCCGGCGTCGCCCCAGAACCCCTCGCAGACGTCGTAGGACATCTGACCCAACTCGACAAAGTGATTGTTGACGTCGGTGATCTCGAGCTCGCCACGCGCCGATGGCTCGAGGTTCGCAACGACGCCGAAGACCGACGGCTCGTAGCAGTAGACCCCCGTCACGCAGAACGCACTCGGCGGGTTCTCCGGCTTTTCGACGATCCGGACGACTTTGCCGGATTCATCGAGCTCGGGCACACCGAGATGGCGCAGGTGTTCGGGCTCCTCGACGCGGGCGAGCAGGATCCGCGCCCCCTTGTCTTGTTCCTTGAAGCGCTCGACGATCGGCCGGATGGTGCGTCCGAAGACGTTGTCAGCCAGCATCACGAGGACGCGGTCATCGCCGACGAAACGTTCGGCGAGGGCCAGGGCCTGGGCGATGCCTCCCGGCTTGTCCTGGTAGGCGTAGTTGAGGCGGCGGACCCCAAAGTCGTCGCCGTTGGAAAGCAGGCGGAGGAACTCACCGGCGTGGGTGCCGCCGGTCACAACCATGATCTCCTCGATGCCGGCCTTCACCAGCGCCTCGACGGCGTAAGAGATCATCGGGCGGTCGTAGACCGGTAACAGGTGCTTGTTCGTGATCTGGGTGAGCGGCGAAAGCCGACTGCCCGTCCCGCCCGCAAGAAGCACGCCCTTCACGCCAACCCCTTTGCCCGCCGTTCGGCGCACGAGCGTAATGGTGTGGCCGCAGCAGTTTCCGTGCGCCTCGGCGCCTCGTGCCCCGAGATCCGCTGCACCGACGGTGCTCAGCGGGTGCGCGCGGGCGTGACCGCGGCCAAGCATGCTCGAAGCGCTTCGGCCTCGGTGCAGGGCCTGAACTGGTCGGGAACGCCATTTCTGAAGAACTCTTCGTAGCTGAGTGACGCGATGGCAACCTGATCGTCGCCTTCGGGCTCCGAGATCACGTCGCCGGGACGCAGGTGCCAGACCAATGTCTGCGGGTTCCCGCTCCCCACGATGGTGCGGAAGTCGAGCTGCGGGAGGCACCGATCGATGTACGCGACGAGTTTCCAAACGTCGCCCATCCAAACCAGTGCGTCGGACCCGACGGATCGTCGGCAATCCAGCGACTCCTCGAGGCTCGGCAAGGCGGCGATCGCGTCGCTCGGGACGGTGTCGTCGATGAGGATTACTCCGTTCGGAACGTGGCTCAGTGAATTGAAGAGATCGGTCTTCGTCTGCCCGAAGGTGTGCAGGCCATCGAGGAAGGCGAGATCGAAGGTCACCTCGCCCGCGAGGGAGGCGAAGTACGCGTCTGATCCACCGGTGAAGAACGACAAGCCCCTCGGCAGCCTCGCCACGTCGAACCTCGGCTCGGGATCCACTCCGACCCGCTCTCGGACGTGGACGTTTTCGACCGTGTACCCAAATTGGATTCCGATCTCCAAGTAACGGGTCGCACGCAGGCCCTTGGCAAGCGCGTTGATTCTGCGCGGCGACCACTCCGACCAAAACGTCGGCATGGGTCGGCGATGCAAGACCCGGACGGAGCCCTCGCGCATGCGACGCCGGTTCTGAACGGCTGTTCCGAGGTTGCCAGATACAAGAAGCCGCGCTCCGAGCGCCGCCTGGCGGACGTAATCGCCGTCCACCGTCTTAAGTTGACTCACTACTTCGCGAAGCGGACTTCGGACCGGCCTCGGTTCGTCTGGTCGGTCTCTCGAGCGCCGCTCTCATCATCGGAGGCGATCACCGACCAGTTCATCGGACGACTGATCCACCCGTGAACTCTCGTCGTAAATCACTCCCCGGTGAGCCCGTCGACCGATTCTCGGATGAGGTCGGCGTGGCCGTTGTGGCGCGCGTACTCCTCGATCATGTGACACACGATCCATCGCAGGCTCGGCGCGCGGCCGTCGGGCCAGGATCGCCGCGCGACCGTCTCGAGGCCACCTTCGGCGAGGACCTGCGAAACCGCGGCACGCGAGCGCTCGACCGCTGCCTGCCACCACGCGAACAGCTGGTCGGGAGCGTCCTTCCCCGCCGAATGCCAGTCCCAGTCGGGATCCGCCTCGAGCGCCGCCGCGTCCCAGGGCGGTGACGGTGCCCGGTCCAAGAGCCCCCTGCAGAACCACGAGTCCTCGACGAGCGCCAAGTGTTTCAGCATCCCCCCGAGCGTCATCGTCGACGCAGCGACTGTGGCGGAGAGTCCTTCTGCGTCGAGCCCACCGCATTTCCAGCCGAACGTCGCCCGCTGAAAATCGAGGAATCCGATAAGGGTTTCGCGCTCACCGCTCGCGATCGGTGGCTCGGGACGTCCGTGTTCATCGATGATCGTCATGCGCGGCGACTGTACCGGTGCCGTTACGCCGACGCGAGCTCGGCGAGGATTTCGTCGGAAAATCGCGGCCACGCGTCGATCGCCCAATCGCCGAAATCCCGATCGGTGAGCAGAACGCAAGCGGCGTGCGCGTTCGGGTCAACCCATACGAACGTCCCCGATTGACCGAAGTGCCCGAAGGTCGCCGGGGAATTCGACCCCCCCGTCCAATGGGGTGACTTTTCGTCTCGGATCTCGAAGCCGAGTCCCCAGTCGTTCGGGTCCTGAATGCCAAATCCGGGGAGCACGCCAGAAAGGCCGGAGAACGCGACGCTCGTCGCGAAACGCAGGGTCGAGCGGGAAATGAGAGTCGGCGACAACAGCTCGCGAGAGAACGCCACGCAGTCTTCGATCGTGGCGAGCGCGCCGGACGCGGGCGAACCTTCTAAGTCCGCGTCGAGCATTCCGAGCGGCTCGAACACCCCCACGCTCAGGTACTCCCCAATCGAGAGTCCCGAGGCTTCGGCGATGAGGTCGGAAAGGACCTCGAAACCGGCGCTCGAGTAGATGCGACGCGTGCCTGGCGCGGCGATCGGTCTCGGCGGGAGGTCGGGGGCGAGGCCCGACGCGTGGGCAAGCAGGTGGGCGACCGTCGAACCCGGGGGTCCGGCGGCATCGTTCAACGCCAGCGTGTGCTCCTCATAAGCGATCAATGCGCAGTAGGCGACGAAGAGTTTCGTCACCGACGCGAGCGGGAATCGGTATTCGAGATCGCCGGCGAGTTCGGTCCGCCCCGATTGCGTGACGACCGCCGCCGCGGCGTGGCGCGCGCCGAAATCGTTGAGTGCGCGCAGCGACTTCACCTCACGCGCTGCGGCGCGCAGCCCGGATCAGACTTCGAGGAAGCGACGGACGGCGACGAACGAACCGGCGACGCCGACCGCGATGCCGATCAGTACGACGACGATCTCGGTGAAGAGGAGGTCACGCGTCGAGAGCACCGTCGAGGAGAGCACGGTCACCTTGTAGTGCGCGACGAGGTAGCGCACGCCGATGTTCGCGAGCAGCACAACCCAGACCGCCACGAACGCACCGAGCAGGCCCTGCACGAATCCTTCGAGCATGAACGGGATCCGGATGAACCAGTTCGTCGCGCCGACGAGCTTCATCACGCTCACCTCTCGGCGCCTCGCGAAGATCGCCATTCGGATCGCGTTCAAGATGAGCACGAGAGACGAGACCAAGAGCACGAGCGCGATCGCCAACAGAATGTCCTGCAGGACGCTCACGACGCGTTGCATGACGCGAATCGACTGGCCGGGAAACGTCGCCGACAGGACCCCCAACACCTTGGGGGTGGCGACGCCGTTCACCTTCCTGCCGCCGTTGAAGTACCCGGCGACCGTCGCCGCGACCGACGGGTCCTTCAGCCGACAGAGGAAGACCGGCGGCGTCGTCGCCGGGCTGAGCGCGGCGATCGCCGTCGGCGTCGAAGAAAGGATCTTCTTCGCCCGGTCGTAGGACTGCTGGTGGTTGAGGTACGTGAAACTGGTGATCTGCGGGTTCGCCTTGATCTCTTGGCGCACACTCGCGATCTCGGACTGTGTCGCGCCCGCGTTCATGAACACCTGAAGGCTGACGTTGTTCGACCACTCGCCAACCTGGCGGGCTACCGCCTGGCGCAACAAGAGCGCCGTACCGACGAGGGAGAGAGAAACCGCCACGGTGAGAACAGCGGCGAGCGCCATCACGCGATTGCGCCAGAGGTTCTGTGCGGTCTCTTTCGTCACGTAGTCGAGGGAGATCGGCACGCCTATCTCCTGCGCCGCGAACGGCCGCCGGCGCGGGCGGCGGCGAAGGCTTCCTCGTCGTCGATGTCGAAGGCACCCTCACCGAAGACCGAAACCGCCGGCACCCGCTGCGTCGCCCCGGTCAGCATCTCGCCCACCGCCGAGTAGACACCGCGGGACTGGTCGCGCACGATGCTGCCGTGCTCGAGCTCGACGACACGACGGCGCATCGAGTTCACGATCGTCACGTCGTGCGTCGCCATCACGACCGTGGTGCCTGTCTTGTTGATGCGGTCGAGCAGCTTCATGATCCCCTGGCTCGTGGCAGGATCCAAGTTGCCGGTGGGCTCGTCCGCGAGGAGCACAAGCGGTCGGTTCACGAACGCGCGGGCGATCGCGACGCGCTGCTGCTCACCGCCGGAAAGCTCGTCGGGCATACGCTTGCCCTTCTCGCCGAGTCCGACGAGCTCGAGCACCGTGCCAACTTGCGAGCGGATCACCGACTTGGTTCGTCCGATGACCTCGAGCGCGAAGGCAACGTTCTCGAAAACCGTCTTCGTCGGAAGCAGACGGAAGTCTTGAAAGACACAGCCGAGGTTGCGTCGCAAGTATGGGACGCGCCACTGCGAGAGCTCGCCGATCTCGCGGCCCGCGACCCAGATCCTTCCTGTGTCGGGAACCTCCTCGCGCAACAGCAACCGGAGGAAGGTCGTTTTGCCCGAACCGGATGGACCGACAAGGAAGACGAACTCACCCTTGTCGACGTCGAGCGAGATGTCGCGCAAGGCAACGGCCTCTGATTTATAGGCCTTCGTGACGTTTTCGAAGCGGATCATCGGCGACTAACCCTTGGTCGTAACTCTTCGGTCCGTTTCGAAAACCGTGGAATTCGCCATTCCTCGGCTCCGAGCGGCCGTCTTCACACCGTCACCAGAGAGCATCGTCGTTTCGGACGCGTCAACGCCGCACTTCTAGTCGCTTCCGGCTTGCAGCGATCGTGGCCCACGATATCAGCACCGCGATTCGTGGCGCTGTTATCTGTAAACGCCTACGAAAGTCGCACGGCGCGCTTATGCGCCTTCGTTTTCCCGTCGCCAGCGCAAATATGCGAACATGAACTCGTCGAGGTCCCCGTCCAGCACAGCGTCGACGTTCCCGGTCTCATAGTCAGTACGCAGGTCCTTTACGAGTTGATACGGCGCGAGGACGTACGAGCGGATCTGATTCCCCCACTCGATGTTCGTCTGTGGCCCTGATAGTGCCAATAGTTCGGCGCGTCGTTCCTCGCGCTGACGCTCGGCGAGCTTCGCGGCGAGGATCTGCATCGCCTTGGCGCGGTTCTGGTGCTGACTACGCTCGTTCTGTACGGCGACGACGATCCCACTTGGGAGGTGGGTGATCCGCACCGCGGAGTCCGTGACGTTCACGTGCTGTCCGCCCGCGCCAGAGGAGCGGTACGTGTCGATGCGCAGATCCTTGTCGTCGATCGACACCTCACCCGAGACGTCGTCGAGGAATGGCGTCGCTTCCAAGGAAGAAAAGCTCGTGTGGCGACGGTGCTGCGAGTCGAAAGGTGACATCCGCACGAGGCGGTGCACACCGCGCTCTGCGGTGAGCAGCCCGAAGGCGTAGCGGCCACGCACGATGAAGGTCGCGGACAAGATTCCGGCTTCTTGTCCTTCCGTAACTTCGTTGACTTCGGTCGAAAAGCCGTGACGTTCCGCCCAACGCTCGTACATCCGCAGCATCATCTCGGCCCAGTCCTGCGCGTCGGTGCCGCCCGCGCCCGCGTGGATCTCGCACACCGCGTCGCGCTCGTCGTGTTCACCGGAGAAGAGGCTCTGCAGCTCGAGCGTCCGGAGCGAGCGTTCGATGTCGGTGATCGAAGCCGTCAGATCCGATGCGATCGACGCGAGTGCCATTGGGCCTTCTTGCTCCGCAATCTCATGGAGACCGGTCGCCTCGTCGAGTCGCCCCGACAGCGCGTCGAACGCGTCGAGATCGGCACGCACGCGACCGAATGCCGTCGTCACCTCGCGCGCACGATCGGGATCGGACCAGAGATCGGGAGACTCAACCTCTTTTGCGAGCCGATCCATCTCGCGACGTAGGTCGTCGTAGCGGAGGTACGCTCGCGCCGCATCGAGTCGCGTCTGCAGTTGGGCGAGTTCGTCTCCGAAGCGCGCGCCCTCGAAGCTGGGCGCGCGACGCTGCGGACTAGCCGTCGGATCGCTCATGGCGAGTCAGGCCTTGCCGTGGCACTGCTTGTACTTGCGTCCGCTCCCGCACCAGCAGGGATCGTTCCGGCCGAGCTTCGCCTTCGGGCCCGGGCCTGTCCCAACGAGATTCGCCGGCGGGACGACGACGGTGCGCTTCACCGCCGGCGCCGGCGGCGCGGACCCCTCGGCGATCTCCTCCATCGGCGCAACCGGGTCCGCGGCGGCCTCGTAGGTCGCCTGGGCGAGATCTTGCGATGCGTCTTCGGTCGTGAGCAGTTGGATGTGCATCACGTAACGCAGGTAGTCGTCGTCGATCCCCTTCATCAGCTGCCCGAACATCTCAAAACCGTCGCGCTGCCAGGCGACTAGCGGGTCGGTCTGGGCGAGGCTGCGGAGGTGGATGCCCTCGCGCAGGTAGTCCATCTCCTGAAGGTGGAACCGCCAGCGCTGGTCGATGATCTGCAGCATCACTTGACGTTCCAGTTCGCGTGCGTCTTCGGGGCCGCCAGGGAACGCCGCCTCGCGCGCCTCGTAGTATTCGAGGGCCTCGCCGTAGATGCTCTCGTCCAGTTGGTCGGTGCTCGTCGCGAGAGACAGGTCGGCGGGAGAGAACCGGGTCGGGAAGTACTGGGCGGTCTCGGCGACGAGCCGCTCGAGGTCCCATTCCTCTGCGAAGTCCGTCGGGCAGCATGTCTGGAGGAGCTCGACGATTTTTTCATCGAGCATCTCGAGCGTCCGCTCGCGCAGGTCGTCGCCGTCGATCACCTGCATGCGGCGCTCGTAGATCACCTTCCGCTGCTCGTTCATCACCTCGTCGTACTTGAGGACGTCCTTTCTGATCTCGGCGTTGCGCTGTTCGACCGTCGCCTGGGCGCGTTCGATCGCACGCGAGACCATGCGCGCCTCGATCGGCACGTCCTCTGGGAGGGCGCGATCCATCACCCAGTTCATGGCGCCCGTGGCGAAGATCCGCATGAGCTCGTCTTCGAGCGACAGATAAAAGCGACTCTCGCCTGGATCGCCCTGGCGGCCGGAGCGGCCGCGCAGCTGGTTGTCGATGCGTCGTGACTCGTGTCGCTCGCTGCCGAGGACGTAGAGACCGCCGAGCTCGCGCACCCTGTCGCCTTCCGCCGCGCACGACGCCTGGAACTTCTCGAGCAACGCTTCGTAACGGGCGCGCCCCTCCTCAGAGGAGGGGTCGAGCCCTTCGGCGAGGGTCTCGTCGCGGGCGAGACCCTCGGGGTTGCCGCCGAGAATGATGTCGACGCCTCGTCCGGCCATGTTCGTCGCGACGGTCACCGAGTGCAGGCGGCCCGCCTGGGCAACGATGAGCGCCTCCTTCGCGTGCTGCTTCGCGTTGAGGACCGTGTGCGGGATGCCCTGCTTGTCCAATAGGCGCGACAGGTGCTCGGAACGCTCGACCGACGCCGTGCCGACGAGCACAGGCTGCCCGGTCTCGTAACGCTCGGCAAGGTCGTCGACGACGGCGCGGAATTTCGCGTCCTCTGTCTTGTAGATGAGGTCGGCGTGGTCCTCGCGGATCATCGGCAGGTTCGTCGGAATCGGTACGACCTCGAGCGCGTAGGTCGACGCGAACTCCGCCGCCTCGGTCTCGGCCGTGCCCGTCATGCCGGCGAGCTTTTCGTACATGCGGAAGTAGTTCTGCAGCGTGACGGTCGCCCAGGTGTGGTTCTCCTCTTTGATCCGTACGCGCTCTTTCGCCTCGACGGCTTGGTGAAGCCCATCGGACCACCGCCGTCCTTCGAGGACGCGACCGGTGAACTCGTCGACGATGCGAATCTCGCCGTCGGCGACGATGTAGTCGTCGTCGCGGTGGTAGAGCTCTTTCGCCTCGAGCGCCTTTCCGAGCTGGTGGACGAAGTTCACCGCGACCGAGTCGTAGAGGTTCTCGACTGCGAGTTGGCGTTCGACCTTGGCAATGCCGTCCTCGGTTGGGACGACGATGCGCTTTTCCTCGTCGACTTCGTAGTCAACGTCGCGCTCCAATGTCCGCACGATGCTCGCGAACTGGTAGTAGAGCCGGGTCGAGTCGTCGGACGGTCCCGAGATGATGAGCGGCGTGCGCGCCTCATCGATGAGGATCGAGTCGACCTCGTCGACGATCGCGTAGGGGTGGCCGCGCTGCACCATCTCTGCGCGGCTCGGCGCCATGTTGTCGCGCAGGTAGTCGAAGCCGAACTCGGTGTTCGTGCCGTAGGTGATGTCGGCCGCGTACGCGGCACGCTTTTCCTCGAAGTCGACGATGTCGGGGACGACGAGCCCGACGGATAGTCCGAGGAACCGGTAGATCGCCCCCATCCACTCGGCGTCGCGGCGTGCGAGGTAGTCGTTCACGGTGACGATGTGGACACCGTTGCCCTCGAGGGCGTTGAGATAAACCGGCAGCGTCGAGACGAGGGTTTTTCCTTCCCCGGTCTTCATCTCGGCGATCCAGCCGAAGTGGAGCGCCATCCCGCCCATCAGCTGGACGTCGAAGTGGCGCTGGCCGATGGTGCGCTTAGCCGCCTCGCGCACAACGGCGAAAGCCTCGACGAGGAGTTCGTTGAGATCCTCGCCCTGTCCGAGACGCTGTTTGAACTCGCCGGTCATGGCGACGAGTTCCTCATCGGAGAGGCCCTCGACCTCTTGTTCGAGCGAATTGATGAGCGGAACGACTTCCGCGAGGCTGCGGACCTTCTTGCCTTCTCCGGCACGGAGAAGCTTCGTGAAGACGCTCACGACGGGTCAGTCTACGTGGGGGTCTGATCCCGCCCGGTTCCATTGAGCTGGGGTCGCGTGCGAGAAAGCGCCGCGAACCGAGCGGCACACCTCCCTTTTGCGGGGCAGGATGGATCGGATTCGAGCCCTCGGAGGACACGATGGTCGGACGAGCGGAATGGGATCGCCGCTACGAAAGCTCCGCACATCTCTTCATCGTCGAAGCCGATGCGGAACTCGTCTCGAGAGTGAAGGACCTGGTGCCGGGATCAGCCGTCGACCTCGGCGCGGGCGAAGGCAGAATCAGCGCCTGGCTCGCTCGCGCCGGCTGGAGGGTGACCGCGGTCGACTTCTCAAAAGTCGCGCTCGATCGACTTCGAGAGCTCGCCGCAGCCGAGGAACTCCCGATCGAAGCGGTCGAGACTGAGATCGAGGACTACGTCGGAGGGGGTGCGCGGTTCGACCTCGTCGTCATGGCGAACATCCACCCCGCCTCAAACGAGCGACGCCGGCTCTTTCGAGCCGCGGCGGAGGCCGTGGCGCCGGGCGGGCACCTCTTCGTCGTCGGTCACCATCTCGATTCCCTCGGACAAGCTGGTCCTCCGGACGGGGACCGCCTCTACACCGAAGATCGCCTCGAAGGAGCGTTCCCGGGGCTCGAGGTGCTCGAAGCACACCGGCTCGCCCGTGCGCACGGGGACGCCGGAGTTCCCGTCGTCGATCTCGTCGTATGGGCGGCTCGCCCCCCCGTTTGATACCTGGTTGAGCGCGCGGCTTGACGTCGCGCGCCTGACCGTTCGACGACGCCGCGTGACAGCGCCGCGTGGCGGCGACGCGTGAGCACACATTTTGACCAAGACGCAGCCTGCAACCCTCGCCGACTACGGCGCGACGATCTTCGACCTCGGGACCGCGAACGGTGGGAACCCCGCTCTCACCGCTAGCGAGGGCGGCGAGATCGTGGATTCGAGCGGCCACGTGGTGTCGGCCCCTTCGATTCCCGACGGTGACACCGACTGGTTCGCCATCGCCTACGGTTCGACCGCGCCGAGCCAGCCGAGCTCATAGCCTTTGCCGCGGGTCGATGCGAAGGCGTCGGTCCGCAGCGTCCATCGGACACCACGGCGGGGCGACCACGACCGCCGGCTCAGGCGGCGGTGATCGGGATCCTCCGC
>JBAVUF010000173.1:0-4968 GCA_049696635.1 Acidimicrobiales bacterium
GAGGCTCGGCTGGGGGCGGGGGCGCGGCCCCGGCCGGCGACCTCGACCCCGAGCCCTCCGATTCGGCGGGGGGGATCGGCGATGTTGGTTCGTCCTGCATCGTCGAACACTCCTGTCTCCAGAGACGATCGTGACGAAGCAACCTGGGAGTTCGTTGTGTGCCGGTTAGGAACTCTCATAACAGGTGCGGGGTGGGGAGGGGGTCATCCCCTCCGGTAGAGACTCAGGACTTCTTCGCCGCCCAACTGTGCTCGTAGGCGGGGTCGGCAATCGAACGGGCGTCGTCGCTGATCAGCAGGGGCTCGAAGGTATCGACCATCACGGCGGTCTCATCGGTGCGGTCTGCGCCCATCGACGCCTCGACGCTGCCCGGCTGTGGACCGTGAACGAATCCGGACGGGTGAATCGTCAGCGATCCCTTGCCGATCCCCGCTCCCTGGCGGCTCATGAAGTCGCCGTCGACGTAGTAGAGGACCTCGTCCGAATCGACGTTCGCGTGGTGGTAGGGGATCTTGATCGCCTTCGGATCGAAGTCGTACAGGCGCGGCACGAAGCTGCAGACGACGAAGCCCGCGCCGGCGAAGGTCTGGTGGACCGGCGG
The DNA here is from genome assembly GCA_049696635.1 of Acidimicrobiales bacterium. Lineage (GTDB taxonomy): Bacteria > Actinomycetota > Acidimicrobiia > Acidimicrobiales > Bog-793 > CAVRXQ01. The sequence continues at coordinate 602 of JBAVUF010000173.1, forward strand.
AGGCTGGTGGATGCGACCGACGATCGGCTCGAAGTCCCTGATCGAGAATGCGAACGGATAGACACAGCCGTCCCAGCCGACGACGTCGAAGGGGTGGTTTTCGTGCACGTGCACGCTCCAGCCGCCGCGCGTCCGGACGAGCACGCGCACGCCTTCGCCTTCGACAACAAAGGGGCCGTCCGGGGTGCGGAGGTCGCGCTCGGAGTACGGCGCGCCTTCGTGCAGCTGACCGGTCGGAGTTAGGTAGCGGTTGGGAGGGCCGATGTGCCCGGTCGATTCCAAGATGAACGCCCGTACCGGCGCGTCGCCGCCGTTCACGACCCACCGGTGCGTCGTCGCCCGGGGCACGACGACATAGTCGCCGGCCTCGGCGACAAGGCGGCCGAATACCGACTCGAGCTCTGCCCGTCCGGTGTGGATGAAGACGAGCTCGTCGCCTTCGCCGTTCCGGTAGAGCTCGCTCGACTGATCCGCCGCCGTGACGCACAGCGTCACCGTCGACGACGCCCCGAGATGACGACGGCCAGTCACGAGGTCGCCGCCCTCGGTCAGGTTGAACGACCGCAGGTGCATCGGGCGCACGGGAACGTTCGGCGTGAGTTCGGAACGCTTCACCTCGATCGACTCGATACCCAAGATCGCGCTCGGAGAATGGCGGTGATAAAGGAGCGACGACGGTCCCGAGAACCCCTCTTCCCCCATCAGCTCTTCGGCGAGCCGGTCACCCTCGGGTCCGAGGTGCAGTGTGTGCCGCTTGTTCGGCACATCGCCGATCCGCAGGTAGTACGTCACGGTTCGTCCTCCTTATCCCGAGGCAACGACGCGGCCATGCACCTCACCGAGATCGACGTGCGCGCCGCGGCGATCGCCACACCAGCCGCGGATCACGACCTCGTCGCCGTCTTCGATCCAGGTCCGCATCGAACCGTCCTCAAGTTTGACCGGCTCGCGCCCGCCGTTCGTGAGCTCCATCAAGCTTCCCGCGCTCTGCGGTTCCCTGCCCGAGATCGTGCCGGAGGCGAACAGGTCACCAGTGCGCGTCGCCGCGCCGTTCGCGCTGAGGTGCGCTAACTGTTGGGCCATCGACCAATACAGACCGGCGGCGGACATTGAGGAGATGACGGTGCCGTTCAGGACGAGCTCGAAGGAGATGGCGAGGTTCCGCGGCTCGGCGGTCGAAAGGCACGACGCCGGCGGTGGTTGTTGTCGCGGGCCGTCCGCCGCGTACCGTTCGAGAGCGGCGAGCGGCACGACCCAGGGTGAGATCGACGTCGCGAAGGACTTGCCGAGGAACGGACCGAGCGGCTGGTACTCGAAGGCCTGGATGTCGCGCGCGCTCCAGTCGTTCACCAACACGACGCCGAAAACGTGATCCTTTGCCCGATCCGGCGTGATGCGGGTGCCACGCGCAGAGCCCACGCCGACGACGAATCCAAGCTCGACCTCGACGTCGAGGCGGGCGCTCGGCGCGAATGCCGGCTCTGCGTCGGTCCGGACGAGCCCGGACGGGCGGTAGATCGGCGAGCCGGAGACGATGACGGTTGACGAGCGGCCGTGGTAGCCGATCGGCAGGTACTTCCAGGCCGGAGGCAATGGATCCGAGCCGGGCCGAAGCAATCGACCCATCGCCGTGGCGTGCTCTTCGGAGGCGTAGAAATCGACGTAATCCGCGACCTCGAAGGGGAGCACGAGCACGACCTCTTCGATCGGGACGAGCGCTTCACTTGGTTTCCGAGCAAGCACCGAGGCGATCTCTGCGCGCGTGCGCTGCCAGGCATCGGGCCCAAGGGTCATGAACGCATTCAGCGAACCCGACATGAAGACGTCGCGAGGGACGCTCAGACCGTCGATCGCGGCGACGTCGATCACCCCGGACTCGAAGGCGACGACGACATGGCCGTTTTCGTCGACGCCATAGGGAAGGTTGTCGATCCCGAAACCGCGCGTTTGCTCAGACATTGAGTTTTGCGAGCTGGTCGGCATGCTGCTCGTAGTGACCGACGAGGAACTCGCCGAGGAACTTGTTGACGTCCATCGTCTTCAACGTCGGATGCTCGCCGATTCGCGACCAGTCATGGGAGCCCATGCTTGAGAGCAGCGCCCGCAGCTCGTCGATGGCGACAAGCGCCAGATCGAGCTGCGCACGGGGCGGCAGAGCGCGGTTCTCTGCGATCGCCGCGATCCGCTGCGGGTCGGACTTCGTCCTCCCAAAGGGCACGGACGCGCTCCCGGGGGTGTCGAGGATGCGCCGCAGTTCGGCCAACCAGTAGTCACCGAACTCTGCGATGTGTGCCCACACCTGTCCCTCGTCCCAGCGCTCTTCACCGCCGGGGTCAGGGTCGGTGAGGCCGTGTCTCCGATCGCCGCTCGCGAAGGAGGCAAGACGCTCCTCCACGGCGTCCAGACGATCGAGCCATTCCGCGGCCGCGCGCCCTTCGACACCGGTCGGCAACTGCCAGCTCGCATGGAGTTGTTCCGCGAGGCTCCCGTTTGCGAACTCGTCGAACGCCGCAAGGAACCGGTCGACCTCGTCTGCGGTCCCGACGGTGACCCTCACTCCGGTGTCCGCAAAGGGCCGAGTGACGACGCCACTTCGTTCGAGTTCCCCTGCGAGATGCAGGCTCACCCCGCCAGAGGGCAGGAAGACGAAGTTCGCCTCGCTGTCGGGGATCGACCAGCCGCGATGACGGAGTTCGCGCGTAAGGCGGGTTCGCTGGTCGAGCACCAAGCGAACCCGGGCGCTCAATTCGTCGACGGCGGCGAGGGAGGCGAGCGCTGCCTGCTGCCCGAGTCGGTTCACGGCGAACGGTGTCAAGACCTTGTCGAGGGCGGCGACGATCGACGGATCGGCGATCGCGTAACCGACGCGCAACCCCGCGAGCCCGTACGCCTTCGAGAACGTGCGGAGAACAACGAGGTTTGGATGATCGTGAAGAAGCGTCGTCGCGTCGACGAGATGCCTTCCCGTCGTGAAGTGCGAGTAGGCCTCGTCGACGACGACGACGCAGTCAGACGGCACCGCGTCGACGAGGAAACGCAGACCTGCGCCGGACATCGCCGTGCTCGTCGGATTGTTCGGCTGGGCGATCAACACCAGGTGCGTCCGCGCACTCATCGCTCCGGCGAATCCGTTCGCATCGTGGGTGAGCCGCTTAAGCGGAACGCGCCGCGCAGCTCCGCCCGAAAGCTGGGTGAAGATCGGATACGCCTCGAAGCTCGGGTCTGCGAAGACGACCTCGTCGCCCTCGGAGACGTACGCCAGCGCGAGCTGTTGCAAGAGACCGACCGTGCCGCATCCGACGGCGACTCGACTCGCGCTCGTGTCGTGGGCGAGGGCGATCCGTTCCCGCAACTCGCGCGCGAGGTGATCCGGATAGCGATTCGCCTCTTCGATTGCAGCCGCGATCTTCTTCGCGACGCTCGGCAGAGGAGAGAATGGCAACTCGTTCGACGCCAGCTTGATCGCGCCGCTCAGTCCGTGGTCGGCCTGCGCCTGTTCCGCCGAACGTCCGGGCCGGTAGGCGGGGAGCGACTCCACCTCCGGACGCGCCCGGGGCGCGTTCGTGTCCGTGTTGGTCACAGGTTGCCGCGCCGCTCCTGCTCCCGCTCGATCGCCTCGAAGAGCGCCTTGAAGTTGCCTTCGCCAAAGCCCGTCGCGCCTTCACGCTGGATCACCTCGATGAACAGCGTCGGCCGCTCGGCAAAGGTTTCGGAGAAGATCTGCAGCAGGTAGCCACCGGTGTCCTTGTCGACCTCGATGCCGAGCCGCTGGAGGTCTCCCCATGGAAGATCGAACTCGCCGCAGCGAACCTTCGCGTCCTCGTAGTACGTCGCCGGCATGTCCAAGAAACGCACGCCGCGCTCGCGCAACGAATCGATCGCGCCAAGGATGTTGCGCGTCCCCATCGCGATGTGCTGCACCCCAGGGCAACCGTAGGCCTCGAGGTACTCGGTGATCTGGCTCTTTCGCAGACCGGGCGCGGGCTCGTTGATCGGCATGGTGATGCCCTTGCGGTTGTACATCACCGTCGAACGCAACGCCGAGTACTTCGTCGAGATCTGCGCGGCGTCGAAATGTTTCATCTCTTCGAAGCCGAGGACCTTCGTGTACCACTCCACCCACTCGTCGAGGCGGCCCTCTTCGACGTTGCCGACAACATGGTCGACGCAGTCGAGTGCATTCGGGCGCCCGACGGGTCGCACGGGCAGTCGCTCGGCGCTGAACCCTGGGCCCCAGGTGCCTGTCCATTGCGATCGGTCGACGAAGACGTGGCGCGTGTCACCGTACGCGTCGATCGCCGCGGTCGTCACCGCGCCTTCGTCGCGCTCGACGGTAAGCGGCTCTTGCACCTCGCGCGCGCCGCGCC
>JBAVUF010000174.1:0-2507 GCA_049696635.1 Acidimicrobiales bacterium
CCTCCGGCCGACGACCCGAGCATGAACTGAAGCGGCCGGGCGCGGATCCGACTCGACCTTGGCGATAACGCTCAAGCGGCGCAGCGGCGCGCGACCGTCGCCCGAGTCGATGACGCTCATCGAGCACCTGGCGGAGCTGCGTCGGCGACTGATCATCGTCCTCGTCGCCGTCACCGCCGGGGCGATCGTCGTATATATCTTGTACCCGCAGATCCTGCGCTTCTTCCTCCATCCCTATTGCGTCGAGGCGCACCTCAAGGGGACGAACTGCGCGCTTACGGTTTTCGGCCCGCTCGACGCCTTCGCGATCCGTCTCAACATCACTGCCTACGGAGCGCTCGCCCTCGCCTTGCCGGTCATCGTCTTTCAGCTGTGGCGCTTCGTCACTCCGGGGTTGAAGGCGAACGAGAAGAAATACGCGTTGCCCTTCACGACCGCGATGGCGGCGCTCTTCGGTCTCGGGTGCTATATCGCCTGGCTCACCTATCCACATGCGCTCGGCTTCCTCCACGCCGTCGGAGGGCCGAACATCAACGACCTGTTCACCCCGTCGAAGTACCTGACACTGATCCTCGCCCTGATGGCGATCTTCGGGGTTACCTTCGAGTTCCCTGTCCTCCTCGTCGGTCTCGAGCTCGCGCACGTCGTCACCCCGCAACGCCTGGCGCACTGGCGAAAATGGGCGATCGTGCTCATCGTCGTCTTTGCCGGCGTCATCACGCCGAGCTCCGATCCGTTCTCGATGCTCGCCTTGGCGATCCCGATGATCGTCTTCTACGAGGCCTCGATCCAGATCGGCAGGATCATTAACCGCGGACGGGAGCGCGTCGCCACTGACTGATCCGCCGTTGACCGCCCGCGTGCGCGAGGCATTCCTTGCGCGTCGCGGCTTTCCGTTGGACGAGTTCCAGCGGCGCGCCTTTGATCTGCTCGACGACGACAAGTCGGTTCTTGTCGCCGCGCCGACGGGATCGGGAAAAACCCTCATCGCCGAGTACGCGGTCGCGAAGGCGCTCGCCGAAGGTGCCCGGGCGATCTACACGACGCCGTTGAAGGCGCTCTCGAATCAGAAGTACGGCGACTTCGTCGCAGAGTACGGGGCGGCGCGCGTCGGACTTTTAACCGGTGACGTCTCGCGCAACGGCGGAGCCGACGTGGTCGTCATGACGACCGAGGTGTTGCGCAACATGATCTACGCGCAGTCCCCGGATCTCGAACGGCTGCGGTGTGTCGTGCTCGACGAGGTGCACTATTTGGAGGACCGCTACCGGGGAGCGGTTTGGGAGGAGATCATCCTCTCCGCGCCCCCATCGGTCACGTTGGTCTGTCTCTCCGCCACGGTCTCCAACGCCGAGGAGCTCGCCGGCTGGATCGAGACCGTGCGAGGCTCGATGGGACACGTGATCGAAGAGCACCGGCCGGTCGAACTGCGCAACCTCTACGTCGTCGGCGTGCGCGCGACACGCGAGCTCGCGGTGTTGCCGACTTTCGTCGAGGGGCTGCCGAACAAAGAGGCGATCGCCCTCGACGACAGATCCCGTCCCAAGCGTGGGCTGAGGAACCACTCGACACCGACAGGGCAGTGGCGGGGCGCCCGCCCGGGCGGGCGTTCCCCTCTCTACCGGCCGCGTCGCTACGAGGTCGTCGAGCGCTTCGCCGAGGACAACCTGCTGCCGGCGATCTACTTCGTCTTCTCGCGAACGGGATGCGACGAAGCGGTCCGCCAATGCCAGGAGGCAGGGTTGCGGCTCACCACGCCGGACGAACGACGCCAGATCCGTGCCATCGCCGAGGACCACGTCGACGCGCTAACAGACGACGACCTGCGCGTTCTCAACTTCGGCCGCTTCACCGCGGGACTCGAGGCCGGGTTCGCCGCGCACCACGCTGGCCTCGTTCCGGCGTTCCGGGAGGCCGTCGAGGAGCTTTTCTCGTCGGCGCTCGTGAAGGTCGTGTTCGCGACCGAGACGCTCGCGCTCGGGATCAACATGCCGGCGCGCTCGGTCGTCATCGAGTCGCTCTCGAAATTCTCCGGGTCGGGTCACGAGGACCTCTCGGCCGGCAACTACACCCAGCTCACCGGTCGCGCCGGGCGGCGGGGGATCGACGCCGTCGGTTACGCCGCGGTGTTGTGGTCGCCGTACCACGACTTCAACGAGGTCGCCGCGCTCGCAAGCGCGCGCACACAGGCGCTGCGCTCGTCATTCCGTCCGACGTACAACATGGCCGTCAACCTTGTGCGTCGCTACCGCCGCGACGACGCCTACCGCCTCGTGCGATCGAGCTTCGCGCAATACCTGAGCGACGTCCCGCTCGCGCGCCAACTCGATGCCGTGGTGTCGCTCCTCGAGGCGCGCGGCTATCTCGATCACTGGCACACGACGGCGGAGGGGGAGCGGCTCGCCGGCATCTACCACGACCGTGACCTCTTAGTCGCGGAGGCGATCCGCGCCGGGCTGTTCGGCGGGCTCGACGCGCCGAGTCTCGCGGCGCTCGTGTCGCTCTTC
>JBAVUF010000175.1:0-38173 GCA_049696635.1 Acidimicrobiales bacterium
GCTGCCGCGCCTGATCTCATTGACGTCGAGACGGTCGCGGTGCTCCGCAAGCGATGGCTCGCAAGCACGATTACGACGCGCAGATTCGCTGCGGCGGTCGCCGATCTCGAGGAGTTGGACCTCGATCGCTATCCGAGTCTCCGACTAATGCGGCGCGCCTATGAGCTGCGTGCCAATGTGACGGCCTACGACGCGACCTACATCGCATTGGCAGAGTTGCTTGGTTGCGAGCTTCTGACTGCGGACCAGCGGCTTGCGAACGCCCCAGGACCTCGATGCGTCGTCCGGCTCTTGGGGTGACCCCAGACATCATCAGTCGCCGGCTCTCGAGTGACACTCAACGCCGGATCTAGCGTCCGATCGCCAGCAGAAGTTCAGGCAATGGCGTCACGGCGCAGTGCCGCCGCCGCGGGGCGTGACGTTCTTGCACGCGCGGCTTGGGACTTGAGACCGTCATCGGGACTCAGACCACAAACAGACCACACTTTCACGCGTTTTAGGGGTCTCTAAATGCCACTTGCGGTCAGTACAAATAGCCGTTGAACTGCCCGTATCTAGAAATGGGCAGGATGTGGACAACGCTTCTTCAATCTTGGTAACGGTCTTACTTGTCAGCGAAGTTGGCTCCTTGACGTCAACTCAAGCGAAGTGAATCATCTGTACAAGTTCCCCGATACGTTCGGCCAAAGCATCGGCAGCCTTGTCGAACGCTCCAGGCACGGCGGTCGTGGCCGGATCCGGAACGGACCAGTGGACGTGGCCTGCCTCGCCTCTGGAACTCAGCCACTCATGAGCCCTGTCGCAGACGGTCACGACGAGATCATTTCGAGTGATCATCGGAATAGGACCCGGACGTACGCTTCGAAGATCGAGGCCACGACGCTTGGCGGCGCGAATTGCCTTCGGATGCACACATTTCCCAGGATGCGTTCCGCCACTGTTGGACGTCACGGCGAGCCCGAGTTGGTTCCAAAGAGCTGAGGCGAGTTGGGAGCGGGCGACGTTTTCCGTGCAAACGAAGACAACCCGCTCAACCCTTAATTCCTCGCCGAGATTCATGGCCGTGAGCGTCGACGCAACGAGTCGGACGTAGCGGCGTCGGCGATCGCCTTGAGACGCGACCTCTTCGATGAGCTTGAGGTCCTTGAGGACGCTGAGGTGATGGGCAAGCAGGTTCGAGTTAATCCCCAAAGTTCGAACGAGTTCGGATGGTGACCAATCCGAGAGTGTGAGTTGGTCGACTATGGCCAGACGGTGCGGGTCACTGAGAGCGCTGTGCAACCGTGTCCGCTCCAGCAGTCGCTCAGCAGATATTGACTCAATGTTCATTGAGCGAGTATACGGAGAGTGGCACTTGGTGAGGAGGCGGCCATGCCCGAGTACGACGAACTCGACGCTGATTCGCGCATCGCAATGCGCCAAGCGGCCGGTTATCTGGAATCGCAATTCAAGGGTACCTTCAACCAGGAGACAATCCAGTTGTTCTTGGAGTCGAGCTTCGACGAGTTTGCGACTCGGAATTCAGCGAGATGGATCCAGGTTGCCTTCGCGGAGCGCTTCGCGAAACAACGCTTGAATGCCCTCGCTCGCGTAGAGGCGCCGGCCACAGATCAACCTCCGGCTGTGCTTTTCCTCTGCATTCACAATGCTGGGCGATCTCAAATGGCGCTCGGGTGGTTCACGAAGTTGGCACGTGACCGGGCGGTCGCATGGTCGGGGGGTTCCGAACCCGGCGCAGAGGTGAACCCGGCGGCGATAGCCGCGATGGCCGAGGTCGGTGTCGACATTTCTCAAGAATTCCCGAAACCTTGGACACAGGAGTTTCTTCAGGCAGCCGATGTCGTGGTGACGATGGGTTGCGGTGACGCGTGTCCGATATTTCCTGGAAAGCGGTACGAGGATTGGATTCTCGAGGATCCCGCTGGCATGACAGTCGAATCGATCCGACCGGTGCGCGACGAGATCGGGAGTCGCGTCCAAGACCTGCTACAAAGACTCGGTGTGCTGACTCAGGCGTGAACCTTGAGGAGTTCTATGAAGCCCGTGATCAGCCCGAGTTGAGCCTCGACGTGAAGTGACGGTCGCAGTGCGCGAACTGGCGAGGAAGCTCGATGACCAGTAGGGCGCGATCAGCCCTCGTAGTAGACGGAGATGCGTCTTATCGAGGAGTTCTCAAGGATGGACTTACAGGTGCGGGCTACGCCGTTTCGTTCGCGCCCGACGTGCGGCGAGGCCTCCGAGCTTTTGAGGACAAGCACCCCGACATCGTTCTGCTAGATGTTCGTCTGCCAGACGGGTCAGGCATCGAACTCTGTAAGGAATTGCGTCGGCGAAGCGATATCCCGATCATCATGGTCTCGGCAGTCGCCGAAGAACTCGACATCGTGCTTTGCTTCGAACTTGGCGCTGACGACTATGTCCCGAAACCCTTCCGCTTGCGGGAGCTCGTGGCTCGCATGGACTCGGCGATAAGGCACTGGGAGCGAGGGAGGAGGGCGGCTGGGAGGCCTACGCGCGACGTCGAGAGCGTAGAGGTGGGCCCCTACCGAATCGACTTCTTAGCCCGCACCGTGGAGGTCGAAGGTCGATTCATCGAATTACCGCAGTTGGAGTTCGACCTACTTGCCCACCTCGCCTTGGTGCCTGGACGCGTTTGCACGCGCGAAGAACTCATGAGTGATGTTTGGCACAAGAGCGCCGTCGACGGACCGGCTGATGATCGCACGCTCGACACCCATATGTACCGGCTTCGAACGAAACTCGAGAAGGATCCGGCGCATCCAAAATGGATCGTGACCGTACGAGGTGTCGGGTATCTTCTGAACGACGGGCGTCGTGGCGTCGCCGAGTCTGAAACGGATGAACGCGGCGCGGTAGAACTCAGCCGAAACGGCCGTTGACGTAATCCTCAGTCCGGGGATCGCGAGGCGATGTAAAGAGATCCTTCGTGGGACCGAACTCGACGAGTTCTCCCGCGCGGTCATCTGCCATCAAGAGGAACGCGCACTGGTCCGAGACCCGCGCTGCTTGCTGCATGTTGTGGGTAACGATAACGATCGACACGCGATCCTTGAGTTCCCCGACGAGGTCTTCTATTCGACGCGTTGCCACCGGGTCGAGGGACGACGTCGGTTCGTCCATGAGGAGGACCTCCGGCTCAACGGCTAGCGCCCGGGCGATGCATACTCGCTGTTGCTGTCCACCCGAGAGGGTCGCCGCGCCCGCGTTGAGGCGATCCCGCACCTCGTCCCACAGCGCCGCGGCAATCAGTGCGGACTCCGCCGCTTCTTTGAGGAAGGACTTGTTCCGAACGCCGTTGAAGCGGAGTCCGGAAACAACGTTTTGAAAAATGCTCATGGTGGGGAACGGGTTGGGTCGTTGAAAGACCATACCGACGCGGGAACGCACGATTGTCGGGTGGAGAGTGCCGCCATAAATGTCCACCCCGTCAAGATCAACCGAACCAGTTACCTTCGCCGAGGGTTCTGCATCGTGGAGACGATTGAGTGCTCGCAACAGAGTCGTCTTCCCGGATCCAGACGGTCCGATCAGAGCGGTGACCTGATTAGTCGGAACGGCGAATGAGACATCACGAACGGCCGGTCGCCCGGAAAAGCTGACTGAGAGATCTCGGAGCTCCATGATCGCAGGCGCCGGATCCTTGGAAAGCAGGTCGCGGGGCGGGATGGCGACAGTCGGCATGACCGCCTGATCGCTGGCTGGCTCGTCGCTCACTTGCGCTTCCTTCCAATGAACCCGGAAAGTACCCGTGCCGAAATTGAGAGCAAAAGGATAAACAACAAGAGCGCGAGACCCGTTCCCCATGCGGTCCGCTGCAAGTCGGGGAAGGCCTGAATCCCATCTTGGTAGATGGTGAGCGGTAGCGCGGCCATCGGGCCAGAAAGGTTCAAGCTCATGTATTGACTGCCGATGGCGGTGAATAGAAGAGGAGCGGATTCCCCAGCGCCCCGCGCGACCGCCAGCAGCACTCCTGTCACGAGCGCGGGCAGCGCCGTTGGGATAACGACCCGCCAGGCGATTCCTACCTTTCTCGCCCCGAGCGAAGTCGCAGCTTCGGGTAGCTCCTTCGGCACAGTACGGATCGCCGTTTCCGATGCCCGGATGATGACGGGGAGCATGATGAAGCCGATTGCAAAACTCGCCGCGATCCCCGAGAAGTGATGGAGAGTGACCACCAGGATCCCATAGGCGAAAATCGCCACGAGAATCGAAGGAACGCCGGAGAGCACGTCGGCGGCGAAACGAACGCCGGCGGCAATTCGCGATCTGGATTCGGCAAGGAAGATGCCCGTGGCCAAGCCGACGGGCAGTGCCCCGGCAATCGCGACCGCATCGATGATGAGCGAACCGAGGATCGAGTTGACTATGCCACCGCCCGGGATGCCCGCCGGGGTCGGGAGGTGGGTAAAGAAGCCGACCGACCAAGCAGCGATTCCGCGGTCAATGGTGTCGCCCACGATGGCGACAAGAGGGACGAGGGCGATCCCGACGCACGCGAGGCAAGCGACCAGGCTGGCGCGCGAAGTTAACTGGCGGCGTTTTAGCGATCGAGCTGCGATGCGCTGGACCTCCGCGCGCCGCGTGATGATCGGATCAAGACTCAGCACACTCATGTGATGGCGATCCCGCTTCGGGTACGTCCGATCGAGCGAACGAGCAACCGTGCCAGGGAATTGACCAGCACCGAGACGACGAGCAACAAGACACCGACGGCGACAAGAGACGCCAGATGGAACGGCTCTGTCGCCTCGGTGAATTGGTTCGCGATGACCGATGCCATCGTTGCGGCCGGCGCGAAGAGCGAGTGTGGGATACCGGGCGTATTTCCGATCACCATCGTCACGGCAATGGTTTCGCCTAGAGCCCTACCCATGGCGAGCGTGATCGCGCCGAGAAGACCGGTGCGTGCGGTTGGAATGACGACTCGGGAGATCATCTGCCAGCGCGTCGCACCGAGGGCGAGCGCCGCCTCGCGCTGCTCGACTGAAACGGCGGCAAGAACGTCTCTTGAGATCGCGACCATGGTCGGAAGCACCATCACGAAGAGGATGAGCCCAGCGAGCAGTAATCCAATACCAATTTCTGCCCCACTGGCCGGGCCTGAGTGGCCGAAAATCGCGGCAACCGCCGGTTCGATAATGGTGCGCGCCCATGGAGCCACAACGAGCAGGCCCCATAGTCCGTAGATTACCGAGGGGATCGCCGCAAGAAGTTCGACCGCTGTACCGAGGATGACCCGCAGCGAAGGCGGGAGCAGGTAAGCGAGCGCGATCGCCGCCCCCATACCGAACACAATGGCGAGTACCAAGGCAATTGCCGTTGTCTCGAGCGTGCCGATGATGAACGGCAGAGCCCCGTAGTGAGCAGTCACCGGGTTCCACTGAGTTCCCCAGATGAACGCGAAGCCAAAATGGGCGAATGCGGGGCGAGCCTGGATGATCAGATCGACTACGAAAGCCGTTAATACGCCGACAAAGATGAGTGCCGCGACCGCGAGGCTCCAGCGGTAGAGCGCGTCGGAGGCGGCCCGGCGATTATGAGATTGCCGGGTCGCCTCCTTGGCGCGAACAGCTGTAGTTACTGCCACGCGTCAGTCGCTCTGTCTTCTAGCTGCTCAGTTTGGTGCCACCGGGACCGACCATTTTTGCGATCGTGTTGGTTGCGAGTTTCACGATGACCGGGGGCAACGGCACGTAGTCGAGTGCTCCGGCGGCTTTTTGGCCTCCGGTGTCCGAGGTCAGCCAAGTGAGCATGGTGGCAAGTGCGGACCCGGTCGTTGCGTTCGTTTGGTCTTGGAGTACGACGACCCAGCTGTAGCCGGAGATCGGGTAGGCGTCTACGGCTAACTTGAGATTCGACTTCTTGACCGGAAGGTCGGTGATCGAGAAGTTGGCCGCCGTTATTCCGGCCTTCATTGCCGCCTCGTTGGCTACCGTCGTTTTTGACGGCATCACGTATTTGCCAGCCGGGTTTCGGACGGCAAAGTACTTGAGCTTGGCCGCAATGGCATAGTCGAGTTCGACGTACCCGAGCGCCCCGGGTGTGTCGTCGATAATTCCGGCGACTCCTTCGTTGCCCTGACCACCGACGCCGACGGGCCAGGCGACCGACTTCGCGTTGCCGACCTGCGACGCCCACGTGCCCGATACCTCTGAGAGGTAGTTCGTAAAGATGAAGGTCGTTCCACTCCCATCGGAACGGTGGGCCACCGTGATCGCAAGATCAGGCAGATTGGCCTTCGGGTTGAGCTTCACCAAAGCCGGGTCATTCCACTTCGTGATCTTGCCGAGGAAAATCTGCGCCAAGACGTACGGCGTGATGTGCATCCCCTGAGGAACCTTCGGAAGGTTGTAGGCGATCGCTTCCCCTCCGAGGTCAACCGGAACCTGAAGGACTGGGCCCGAGCTCGCGGGCACCTTGGCAAGGTCTGCCGCCAACATCGGTACGTCGGTAGCGCCGAAGTTCACCGTTCCCGCTTCAAACTGTCCCTCTCCGCCACCACTCCCGATGGACGCGTAGTTGATCGTGACGTTGGGGTTGGCCTCGTGGTAGTCGTAAAAGGCTCGGGTGAAAAATGGTTGATCGAAGGTTGATCCAGCGCCGTTCAGTGTGACGGATGAACCGCTGTGGTGGATGAACCGCGGAGAAACTGATGCGCCGGCTCCGACATTCAGAAGACCGACGAGCGCCGCTGCGCTGCAGACAGCGCCAACGCCAAGCACGCGCCGGCCGCGTCCACGGTGACTCGAATAGCTCAAACCTCTCAAGACAAAACCTCCCCGTCAGTGAGTCGGGCCGCGTCTCCCTGCGAGCCCGACGAGAAGCATTTGCGATGGCCATGTCGGTCCACCTGCTTTGCAAGTTACGAGAGGCGGGTGAACGGACGACCACGTCGCGGTGACGTCCTCTTGGACTTCGGCTGTCATTCAGGTGAAGGTTTCGTTACAACGCCACCATGAAGCACGTGACAACAGAGGCTCCGCCATAGCGGCTGTCGTCATACGCCCTGCCACGCCACTTCCCAATGCCAACTTGGACGGCCGTGAACGAGACGACTAGGGCGACCACTGGGTCGGCCCACCACAAACCGAAAACCGGGCGTTCGCACCAAGTCCGATGAGGACCGCCAACCACAGGTATGCGCAACGGATGTTTTGGCTGCCACTACCGTCTCCGCTCAAACTCAGCTCGCGGCGAACAGCAATGCTGCCGTGACGCTCAGCAGGACCGGACAGATCTTGAAGAAGATGATGGCGGGCAGAACGAGCGCCGGTAACGGCCGTCAGCAAGGCGACTGCGAGGAGTGAGACGGCGGAGGCTCGAAACACCCAGTCAATCAAGGACTTGTTGGAGCCACCAACGACAGTGGCGATGAGAACGACGGCAGCGATAAACCACATGGTCGTCGGTTCAGCGATCCACTCCTGAGTGATGACCTGACGACTCGCGCTATGAGCAGGATGTGAGCGACACGCCAGAGCGCGACCACTCCGGCAGCAACGTAGGCGAGAACGGCGCTCGCGCCTTCAGTCTCTGTTGCTAAGGATTACGTCGACGACCTCAAGTCGATAACACGGCCCTAACTCAGTAGGGACGTAAGCTGCGCGGCGTCAGCAGCACGACGTCGCGTCTTCTGGGACCTCATGCGATGCCACTGCCGCGGCCCCCACTTCGGACGGCTTGATCGCCTTGACGATGGCAGAGTGCATACCGGCGAGGTACTCGGCTGTCGGCGAAATGCTGACATTCTCGAATCCTGCAGCTCGAAGTCCTGCCTCGTACTCGGCGAACGAGAGAGCGCCCGCCACGCAGCCGACGTAGGTTCCCCGCTCGGCTCGCTGCTCCTGTGTCAGGTCGTCATCGGCAACGACGTCGCTGATTCCGATGCGTCCACCCGGACGGAGCACGCGATACATCTCAGCAAACACCTGAGGCTTGTCGGTTGAAAGGTTGATGACGCAGTTGGAGATGACGACATCAACAGTGTTTGCGGGAAGCGGCACGTGCTCGATGAACCCATTCAGGAATTCGACGTTCGTGAGCCCGGCCGCGTCGCGGTTCTTGATCGCGAGACCAAGCATCTCCTCGGTCATGTCGAGGCCGTAGACCATGCCGGTCGCCCCGACGCGCTTGGCGGAGAGGAGAACGTCGATGCCCCCACCTGATCCGAGGTCGAGCACGACCTCACCAGGGTTGAGATCGGCGACGGCTGTCGGGTTGCCGCATCCGAGGCTCGTGAGGACGGCAGTTTCGGGCAGTCCTTCGTCGGCGAGCGAGTCGTAGAAAGAAGGTCCTGTCGCATGACCCTCCTCGGCACATGTCGTCCCGGGGTGGCAGCAATCAGACGCCGCTCCTGCGCCCGAGCTCACCGTGTTTGCCGCCTCCGCGTAGCGGCGCCGAACTTCGTCACGCAGCGCTACGTCATCGGTCATGTCATCACCTCCTGTACGTCGAATACAGCGGCCAGTCGTCCGAGACCCTCGCGCTCGAGCGAGAAGTACGCCCACGTTCCACGTTCCTGTCGGCCGAGCAGCCCGACGGCGACCAGCTTCTTGAGATGGAAGCTCACCGTCCCCTGAGATATCCCGAGCTGGGATGTGAACTCACAGACACACAACGGCTCTGCGGCGTTTGCGAGCAGGTTCAGGATCCGTATCCGGTTCGGATCAGCCAGCGCTTTGAAAATGGAGGCCAGCGTCTCGGCTTGTCGCCGAGTGATTTCGCGGGCGGCCACAGGAGTGCAGCAAGCGACCGGTGAGAGCGAGGCCTCCTGAAACAAGACGCCCGCGATCGATCCGTCAGATTCCGGACTCGCCGAATATTCATTCATATTCATCGATATTGAGCGTACGCTCTTCATCGAAATCTGTCAATCCAACTAGTGGAACGGCTGTTCCGCCAACCCGTCTCTCTAGTTCAACCTCGCGAGTGGACTGGTCCATCCCCTCCCACGTGTTCCGAACCCCGGGGCGCCAGTCCGCCGGCCGCCCGCACGTCGGTGACTCGTGACGAATGGCCCTGTACGCAGGGCACGCCGAATACCAGCATTCAACTGTGATCAGTTCAACCGTTATTGAATCAACACAGGTTGAGGCTGCGGCGTGGCTCGGGGCTCTCGCGGACCCGGTGCGGCTTGCTGTAGTGGGTGTCCTGGCCGGTGGCCAACGCTGCGTGTGCGACCTCCAGGAGCGAATCCCGGTCGCGCCGAACCTGCTCTCGTATCACCTGCGGGTGCTGCGCGAGGCGGGTTTGATCAGCTCAACGCGCCGGGGACGGTGGATCGACTACCGCCTCGACGGCGACGGTTTCTCAGCGCTTTGGGCGACGCTGGCCGATTCGGGCATGCCGCTACCGGGCGAGACGGTCACCAGCGAACCAGTTGGCCCGGCCTGTGAGGACGGGACGCCGGAATGACTGCGACGCTCACCCCACCTCGACCCGAGCCCCCGCCGACTATCGGCAAGGAGCAGGCGGTCGTCGTTCGGCTGTCGCGCCTCAACCGGTTCCTTCCGCTATGGATCGCCGCCGCGATGGCGGCTGGCCTCGGCCTCGGCCGGCTCTTCCCCGGGCTCAACGAAACGCTCAACCGGGTGGCCATCCACGGCACCAGCCTCCCGATCGCCGTCGGACTCCTCTTGATGATGTACCCGGTGCTCGCCAAGGTCCGCTACAGCGAGGTCGGGCGGATCGCGAGGGATCGGAGGATGATGGCCGCCTCGCTCACCTTGAACTGGGTGGTCGGTCCGGCCGTCATGTTCGCGCTTGCCTGGGCGCTCCTTCCCGACGAACCCGCGTACCGCGCCGGGGTGATACTCGTTGGACTCGCGCGCTGCATCGCCATGGTGCTGATCTGGACCGACCTCGCCGACGGCGACAGGGAGATGGCGGCGGTGCTCGTCGCGCTGAATGCCGTCTTCCAGGTCCTCGCCTATGCCGCGCTCGGCGTCTTCTACCTCAACGTCCTCCCTCGTTGGCTCGGCCTTCGCACCGAGAGCCTCTCTGTGTCGATGGGCACGATCGCGGCAACGGTCGCGATCTTCCTCGGCATCCCGCTCGTCGCCGGGTTTGTCACACGCACTCTCGGCGAGCGCCGCCGCGGCCAGGCGTGGTATGAGGGGAACTTCCTCCCGAAGATCGGCCCGGTCGCCCTGTACGGGTTGCTCTTCACCGTGGTGATCCTCTTCGCTTTGCAGGGCCGCAGGATCACCTCCGAGCCCCTCGACGTGGTACGCATCGCCCTTCCCCTTCTCGCCTATTTCGGGATCATGTGGTCAGCCGGGTTCGGCATCGGTCGTCGCCTGCACCTCTCCTATGGCCGCACCGCCGCCCTCGCCTTTTCCGCCGCCAGCAACGACTTCGAACTCGCGATCGCCGTGTCGATCGGGGTATTCGGCGTCACTTCCGGACAAGCTCTCGCCGGGGTGGTGGGACCGCTCATCGAAGTGCCTGTCCTCGTCGGGCTCGTCTACGTCGCTTTGTGGATCCGGAAGCGCTTCTATGCGACAGACAGGAAGGAGTACCCATGAATTGCTTCGACTGCGCTGCCCTCGGCATCAGCACTGCCGCCGTCGGCATGTGCAGTAATTGCGGAGCCGGGCTCTGCGTTGACCACGTACGCGTTGAGGCTCAATGGCTGACCCGCACGGCTGTGATCAATCGCACGATCGTCGTCGAGCCCCCGGCGCGGGTGATCCGCTGCCCGGTTTGCCAAGCAGCCCACGACGCTGCGACGAACGGCTCGGCGAGGACAGCCATCGCCGCTCGCTCGATACCGACGACACCGGACCGTCAACTTGTGACACGCCCGATTCGCCAGAGGAAGACCCGGGCACACACATTGCGCGCTCACGTTCATTAGCGAACGCGATCGGGCGCGGTGCGCTCCGACGCAAACCCCCGCGCCATCCAGCGCCGACTCTGAGCGCGGCGCCAGGGGGCCCCGGCATTTATCAAGTGATGGGACAAGGGATATGGCCATCCGCGGGGAAGTAGCCGCCGTCAGCCGTGCCACAAACGTGCCACAGTGAGTGGCACGGAGCGGTAAATCTTGGTTTCTCATGGACACTCATTTGCCGCGAAAAAGCGCCATCAACAAGGAGAAACGCGCAACAGACCGAGTTGAGCGCGTACTCCGAAATTGCCCCGAGCGCGCCTGAAAAGCGCGAGGTCACCGGATCGACGCCGGTCCCGACCACAACCGAACGGATCCTGATCTTGTTCGTCCGCCGGTGGATTTCCACCTTTCTCTGTTCGGGCTCGGTGCAGTCCACCGACACTTTGAAATCGCTTCGTGCAATACGACGATTGAACGTCTGCCGCGAGACCGTGTGCCGACGATCCGTCGGCGACCGCCATCACTCCCCTTCCGTTCACAAGCTGCCAGTTCGCGGGTCATCCGGGTCACAGCTGTGACCGAGTTGTCACCTTCGAATCCGTACATTGACACCGCTTCGACCATGGGGAAAAACGGACGAACAGCAACGGGGAACCCTCTGACCGCGCTCACAACGCCACTTGGCGGGTGCGTGGAAAGGTTCGAGCGCGAGGAACTGTTGCGCTGATCGCGGTGGTGGCCGCGGTGGCGTTCGGTCTGTCGGCATGCGGGGTCCCAGCTCGCCGGGAGTCGACAGCCTCGGCAAGACGACCGCCGGGTCGACGGGGGGTCCGGCGCCTTCTAACGACCTCGCCACGGCTGAAGTCGAGTTCGCGCACTGCATGCGAACGCATCGGCTGCCGAACTTCCCCAACCCGGTAACCAACGGCACCGAAACGGAGTGGACGCCCGGCTACACGAGAAATAGCCAGGTTGAATCGCCGACGTTCCGGACCGCATGGGCGGCCTGTAAGAAATGCATCCCGGGAAACCCCGGCAATTTGAACGGACCGACGCTCAGTCGCCAGATGGTGGCGAAGATGCTCAAGTTTGCCGAGTGCATGCGCGCCCACGGTGTCACCGACTTCCCCGACCCTCCTGCGGCCGGCCAGAGCCTGCTGAGCCGCAAACCGCCTAGCGGCTTCGACGCGAGCCCAGCGATCCTCGAGCACGCCAATCCGGCCTGCAGTACCTCGGGATAAGTGTGGCGGGACCATCTGCGGCTCACGCGTGCTCTCTTGTAAAGGGCGCCGGCCCGACGGGCGTGATACTTGCGGTTGACCGGCGGCAGGCGCTTGACCCTGCCGAGTGCTGACCTCGCCTTCGCCACTTCCTCCATCTCGGAGCGAGGGGCCTCCACGACGGACGGCGCCGTGCCTCGCACCGCACTCGTCGAGCAGCGTTTTTCATCGCGGCATACGGCTGGCGATTCCTCCATACTCGCTGTGATGTGATGAGCAAACCCCTCCGTGCCGCGGTGGCGGTCGCAATCGTCGTCTCGCTCGCACCGGCCGCGGGCGCTTTGACCTCTCGCGCGCTGACTGCGACGGCGACGCCGTCACTGCAGATCTTGGAGGAACCCCAGTCCGGGATGACCCGGATCGATGACCTCTTGAGCTCTGCCAGAACAAGCGTGGATCTTGAGATCTACGAGCTCTCGGACCAGGCGATTGAGGCGATCCTCGCCAACGACGTTCACCGCGGAGTCGACGTCCGCGTGATCCTCAACGAGCACTACACCGAGTCAGACAATGCTGCCGCCTTCTCGTACCTCACCCGTCACGTTGTTCACGTTCATTGGGCCCCGTCGAGGTTCGACATCACTCACGAGAAGGCCGCGGTGATCGACAACCGGATCGCGCTCGTGACGACGATGAACTTCACCCCCGAGTACTACTCGACTACCCGTGACGTCGTGGTGATCGATTCGCAACCGTCGGACGTTAGAGCGATCGCACGAACCTTCGAAGGCGACTGGGATGGCGGGGGACGCGCGACCAACCCGAGCGGAGACCTTCTTTGGAGTCCAGGGGCGGAGACCGCCCTCGTCAATCTCATCTCGTCGGCACATCACTCGATTTACATCGAAAACGAGGAGATGGATGAGCCGTACATCGAAACTGCGCTCGAGATGGCCGCTCGACGTGAGGTGAAGGTTGTCGTCGTGATGACGCAGGACTCTGAATGGAACGCCGCCTTCAACGAACTGCGCAGCACAGGGGTGGAAATTCGTCTCTATCCGTATTCTTCTAACGCTCTCTATATCCACGCGAAAGTTGTCGATGTCGATCCGGGTTACGCCGATCAGCGGGTCTTCGTCGGTTCAGAGAACTTCTCGGTGGCGTCGCTCCTTTACAACCGCGAGCTCGGGATCATCACCTCGAACCGCGCCGTCGTCAAGACCTTGGCGAGCATGGTCGAGAGGGACGCTGACGGCGCGACGGAGTCAGGTTGAGCGAAATGTTCGGGCGGCGCGAACTTTCGAAATCTGGCCTATCCATCGACCGGTCGATAGCCGGCGTTGCTCAGCATCCGTCGCACGTCGACGACTTCTTGCGCGTCGACGTCCTTGCCCCGTGGTCGCTCGAAAACCTCTGTCTCTGCACCGAGCGTGACGGCGAGTTTGCCGTCATGGCGCTCCTCCACCGTCCCGACGGCTTCCAGCAGTGAGAGGACGGGCCGCCACTCGATGTTGTGGCTGAGCGGATGTTGAAAGATCTTCTCCACCGTGTCACGGTGCCGGTTCGAAAGGTGCATGGGCTCTTTTGCCGATGCCATTGCGGCGCCTCCTTCGGTGGTGAGTCAACCTAACCGGGCCAGGTGCGGCGTTCTCTCGCGTCGCCACAGACCAATGTCAGCACCACCGCCGCCCTGGTGATCGGGATGGATCCCGGCCCGCTTGTCTACCTCGGGCTTGCGGCGACGGAGTGTTCAAACACGAGCGGCACGCTCGTCGGATACTCGCCGGTGAGGCATGCCGAGCACAGCTCGTCGCCCGGGACTCCGATCGCTGAGAACATCCCTTCAAGCGAAAGATAGGCAACGGAATCGGCGCCGAGGTGACCGGCGATGTCTTCGGAGTCGAACATCGCGGCGAGCAACTCCTCCCGTCTCGGAGTATCGATGCCGTAGAAGCATGGCCACTTAAACGGCGGGGACGAGATGCGGAGGTGCACCTCGCTCGCACCGGCGGAACGCAACATCGTCACGATCTGCCGCGTGGTGGTGCCGCGCACGATCGAATCGTCGATGACCACGAGCCGCTTGCCATCGACGCTCTCGCGCAGAGGATTCAGCTTGCGCCGCACCGCGTCCTCACGGGCGGCAGCGGTCGGCGTGATGAACGTTCGGCCGATATAGCGGTTCTTCACCAGTCCGTGACCGAAAGGAATGCCACTTCGGCGCGCGAAGCCCTCGGCCGCCGGCACGCCGGAATCGGGGACACCGATCACCACGTCGACGTCAACCGGGGCTTCCACAAAGAGCTGCTCGCCCATCCTGCGGCGCGCGGCGTGCACCTCTTTGCCTTGCAAGATCGCATCGGGACGCGCGAAGTAGACGAACTCGAAGACGCAAAGCCGCGGTTCGATGCGGAGCCCGTCGAACGGTCGGAGCGAGCGCACGCCCGTCTCGTCGACGACGATGAGCTCGCCGGGCTCGATCTCGCGCTCAAATATGGCTCCGACCGTCGCGAGGCCGGGACTCTCCGAGGAGACGACCCAACCGCTCGTTGCTCCGAAATCGTCGACGAGTCTCCCAAGGCAAAGCGGCCGGAATCCGTTCGGATCGCGAGCCGCGTAGAGGTGCGACGCGTCGAGGCAACCAATCGAGAAGGCGCCCTCGAGGCGGGGGAGCACACGCATCAACGCGTCTTCAAGACGGCCAGGTTCGTCGAAGAGATCGTCTGGCGGGAACTCTTGTGCGACCAGCTCGCCCATCAAATCGCTGTCGGAAGGGGCGAGACCGGGGATCATGCCGGCCTTTTCCTCGAGTTCGGTGACGTTGGTCAGGTTCCCGTTGTGCCCGATCGCAAAGCCGGCCTCGCCAATGGAGCGAAAAATCGGCTGGGCGTTGCGCCAGTCGCTCTTGCCCATCGTCGAATAGCGGACGTGGCCGAGGCCGATCGAGCCCTGCAGCGAAGCCAGGGCACGCGGCGAGAACACCGAGGCGACGAGTCCCATGTCCTTCACGACGGTCACGGTCTCGCCGTCGCTCACCGCCATTCCGGCGGACTCTTGGCCACGGTGCTGCAGCGAGAACAACCCGTCGTAGACGAGCGGGGCCACTTGACGTCCCGGCGCGAAGACACCGAAGACACCACAGGCTTCCCGCATTGGCTCCATTCTGTCATCCGACTGTTCCGCCCGGTCGGAGGGAGAAGTGGTCGATAGCGTGCCCTCGTGATCGACCTCCATACCCATTCAACCTGCTCGGATGGAAGCGAACCGCCGGAGCGCGTCGTCGACCTGGCCGTCGAAGCGGGTTGTGATGCGATTGCGCTCACCGACCACGACGGGAGCTTCGGCCTCGCCGCGGCGAGAACACGAGCGGACGCAGTCGGTATCCGTTTGATTCCCGGATGTGAGGTGTCGTGCACCTTCGACGCCCGATCGATGCACCTGCTGTGCTATTTCGTCGACGAACTTTCGTCGACGTTTGCGGCGCTCCTCCGTGTCGTTCGAGACGACAGGAACGCACGCAACCTCGCTCTCGCGGCGCGACTTCGGGAGCTCGGTTTGCCGGTCTCGCTCGACGACGCGGCGGCGGAAGCCAAGGGTCAGGTGGTCGGCCGTCCGCACTTCGCGGCCGCACTCGTTCGTCTCGGAAGGGCTCTTTCGATCGAGGACGCCTTCGACCGCTGGCTCGGTGACGGCCGGCCCGCCTATGTCCCCCGCGAGCCGCTTCCTCCAGAGCGTGTGATCGAAGCCGCGCATGACGACCATGGCTTGGTCGTTCTCGCGCACCCGTTTTCGAATGCGTCGACGACCGCGCAATTGGCGACGCTCATCGGAGAGCTGGCGTCAATGGGTCTCGACGGAGTCGAGGCGCACTATGCGAGCTACGACCCGTCGACGCGGAACGAGCTCGCTCGGATTGCGCGTTCGGAGCACCTCGTGGCGACCGGCGGTTCGGACTTCCACGGTTCGTACCGCCCGGGAGTCCACGTCGGCACCGGACGAGGTGACCTCAACGTCAGCGACGCCGCTCTCGGAGAACTCGAAGCGCGCCGACCTTGAGACACCGGATTGCCCCAGATCCGTTCGAGCCTGACACCTTTGTCAGGAAGTTGACGCGATCGAGACCGCCCGGCCGAGCCCGAGAGGGTTTGGCAAGTCCTGCGAAAGACGCGCCGATCCGAACGCCCGAAGAGACCCGTTCCGCCCGAGCAACCAGTAACCGGCTCCATCGGGCGCACCCGCGATGCCAACGACTTCACCGTGGATCACGATCCCGCCAGTTGGCGGCTCTCCCCAGGCGGATCCGAAGGGGAACACCCGACCGCTCGCGGACACGGCCCAGTAACCGGGACCGTCCGCCGACGAGGCGATCGCTGTGAAGCGGTGATCGGGAAAATAGGGAGAGCCGAAGATCGGCGCGCTCCCGTACGCGACGACGTTGCCGTCGGACCACAAAATCCAGTATCCGACCCCACCAGGACCGGCCGCGATGCCAACAGCTTTGACGGATTTCGGGACGCGTCCTTGAGGGACTTCGGGCCGATAGCGATGGGCGTGACCGAAGCCGAACACCTGTCCCTCGGACGTCAGCACCCAGTAACCGGCTCCGGACGGGTCGGCGGCGAGCGCGATCGGCCGGTCGGCCCGTCGTAACTGCGGCGGCGAACCGAGAGACGACAGTCCGCCAACACCTCGGACGCGACCTGTTCGGGTGAGAGCCCAAAATCCCTTCGTCGGCCCGGGAGCGATCGCCACGACGCCGCCCCGCGGGGAGCGGACGCGAAGAATCGGATCACTTGCCGCCGGGTTGCCGATTGGCACAGCACCATCCGTGATCGCGATCGCATACTCCTGCGGAATCGGCTCGATCGTGATCGAAAGCGTCGCCGAACCGGTCACGCCTACGGCATCGGTGACTTGGAGCTGGAGCATCGAGGTGCCCGGCGTTCCCGGCCGACCCGAAAGGAAACCCGCCGAATTCACGACGAGCCCACCCGGGAGCCCGCCAGACGGCCCGACGGTCCAGCTGTACGGCGATACTCCACCGCTCGCCGTGAGCGTCGCGAAGTAACGGTCGCCGACCGAGCCGACGGGGAGGGATGACACGGTGATGAGGGGCGGCGCCTCCACAGAGATCGTGAAGGCGGCGGAGGCGGTGACGCCGTACTTGTCCATGACTTGGACGGTCAGCGTCGCGGCCGTGCTCGATGTCGGCGTCCCGGTGAACACCCCGTTCGAAGCGAGGGTGACCCCGTCCGGGGGGGATCCCGCGATCACCGACCACGTATACGGTCCGACGCCGCCTGCGGCCGTGACCCGCGCCGAATACGGAATGCCGTATCCCGCGTCAGGAAGCGACGTTGACGTGATCCTCAGCGCGGAAACCATCTGGAACGCTCCGGTGTACGTGCAACTCGCCGATTTCGACGAGTCGGTGAGGGTGACGGTGGCGCTTCCCGCCGAGAGGTCCGGCACCTGAAAGACGACGCTCGATCCGTTGTTCGATACGACCGTCGCCGATGCCGAGGCGCCGCTCGTGTTGCTTGTCAGCGTCGCTGAGCTCACGCAGGCGAGCGAAGTGGAGCCGGTGGCGCTGACGTCGGTACCAGGCGCACCCTTGTTGGGCGAGAAGCTCAAAGTGTTCGAGCTCGCCGAAGCGGCTCCCGCCGACGCCAACAGTGCGAGGGTGAGGGAAATTGCAGCTGAGATGACCGAGGCGGGACGAAGGACGCGCCGCTTCTCTTCCGTTCGTGATATCGGGGATTCAGACGAGCGCACCGGCGCCGAGAGTACAGACCGCGCGCGCACGAAATAACCGCGCGCTACGAATCGAGCTCGCGTGTCGGCTTCAGATCGGGAATCGCGAGGCCACGGCGCTGTATTGCGTGCTCGGTTCGAGCGACGACGGTCTCGAGCACGGCGACGCGAGCGAAATGCTTGCTTTCAGCTGCAACGATCTCCCACGGCGCGAACGTCGAGTCGGTGCGTTCAAACATCTCCTCGGCCGCTTCGAGGTACGCGCTCCGCTTCGCCCGGTTGCGCCAGTCCTCGTCGGTGAGCTTCCAGCGGCGCAGCGGGTCATCCCGGCGCGCCTCGAATCGGCGCTCCTGTTCGCCTGCCGAGATGTGCAGCCAAAACTTGACGAGGGTTGCGCCTTCTTCGACGAGCAACTTCTCGAAGGCGTTGATCTCCGCATAGGCGCGCTGCCATTCGCGTTTGGTCGCGAATCCCTCGACGCGCTCGACGAGCACCCTTCCGTACCAGGAGCGGTCGAAGACGCTCATCTCGCCCCAACCGGGAAGGCTCGGACCGAAACGCCACAGGAAATGGTGGCGTTTCTCCTCCTCGGTAGGAACGCCGAACTCGGCGACCGTCACGTGCCGCGGGTCCAACGAAGCGACAAGGCGCTTGATCGAGCCGCCTTTGCCCGACGCGTCCCAACCCTCGAAAAGCACGCACAGCGGTGGTCCGAGCGACCCATCCCCCAAGAGGCCGGCAGCGACAAGATTTAGCTCGAGGAGTCGCACCTGGAGCTCGGCGAGGCGCGCCTCGGAGTCCTTGCGGGGCATCGAGGCGGTGAGGTCGACCGAATCGAGACGGCTCGTCACGATCCTCGGCTTCGACGAGGTTTTTTCACTTGGACCAGCAAACCACAGCCTCCCGGCCACGCACACTGACGGTTTGGCGACAAGAACTCCCGACTCCGACACGTCGATACGCTGCGTCCGTGGTCGATGAGCTTGCCGCCGCTGACGAGCGCACGCACCGCGACGTCGCATTCCGCCTCGCCCGGTCCGAACAGCGCTACACCCGACAACGTCGGGTGATGATCGACGCTCTGGCATCGATCGCGCGCCCTGCGACGATCGGAGAAATTCTCGACGCGCTGCCCGACCTACCGGTCAGCACCGCCTACCGCAATCTCTCGGTCCTCGCGGAGGCAGGAATCGTCAGACGAGTCAACGGCACCGACGAGTTCGGGCGCTTCGAGCTCGCCGAGGAGGTGAGCGGCCACCATCATCATCACGCCGTCTGCTCGCAATGTGGGCTCATCATCGACGCAACGAGCTCACCTCGGCTCGAGGCTGCCCTCGCGGATACGGCGCGAGCAATCGCGCAGGAGAACGGATTCGACGTCAGCGATCACCGCCTCGAACTCGTCGGTCGCTGTTCAACGTGCGCCGAGCGCGGACGGACCTAACCGAATCGGATTTTCCAGCGGAGGGTTCTGCCGCCAAGTAACGCAAATCGCGTCGATGGTGCGTCCGAGATCACCCGGAATGGGCGGAGGCGCTCGCACATTTCAGCGGCCCTTTCTGACGCCGATCCGCCTTCGTCGTCGATGACAACCGCTTGCTACGACACCGCAAATTAAGCCCGTTCAGAGAACCGCGATGCCGTATCCGCCCGCCGCGAGGAGCATCCCGATGACAAAGGTGCCCACGACATTGACGGTCGCCTCCAGCAGGGCGCCGGACTCCCCGAGCGCGAGGGTTTCGAACACCGAGGTCGAGAAGGTCGAGTAGCCGGCAACGAAGCCGATCGTCGAGAGTCTGACCGCGGTCGCCGACGCCCCGTGATGCGCGGCGAGCCCCGCGACGATCCCGATCGCTAACGCGGCCGTGGCGTTCACGGCGAATGTGCCGACCGGAAAAACGCTCCCCACTCGTTGCTGGACGATGCGGTCAACGACGAATCGGGCGACGGAGCCGACCCCGGACAACGCGACGATCGCGACCACAAGCGTCAAGGCGCCGATTCCTCGAGTCCTCGCGCCACGTGCTGAACGACTTCAACCTCGTCGAGGATTACCAGACCCTCGGAAACAATCTCTTCGAGTTGCAAAAGGAAGGCGCGGATGCGCTCCTCAGAATCGACGACGATGACTGCTATCGGCAGGTCCTCGGAAAGGCTCAAAAGCCGCTGGGTGTGCAGCTGACTCGAGGCGCCGAATCCCTCGATGCCACGAAACACACTCACCCCGGCAAGTCCCGCCGCCTGGGCACGATGCACGATCTCGGTGTAGAGGGGCTTGTGGTGCCATCGATCGGATTCCCCGATGTAGACGGAAAGACGCAGTGCAAAACCCTCGAGTCTCATCGTGCTCTCCGTTCTTCGGTGAATCGTCGCCTGCTCGCCTGGATCGAACGGCCGGTCACGAGGCCAAACGACCCCGCCGCCAACCCGCCAAGGATCGACACCGCAACGTACGCAATTGCCTCCATCGGTCTGCCGTGACCAAGCGACCGATCGGCAAAGTCCACCACCGACGCGAACGTCGTCAGGGATCCGCAAAACCCGACCCCGACGAACAGGCGCAGCCGACGGGCCGACGTCAGCGATTCCGCGAGCACGACGGCGACACAGACGACGAACGCTCCCGTGAGGTTCACTGTGACGGTCGCCCAGGGGAAACGATCGCCAGCGAGCGACACGGAGCTCGCGGCGTACCGGATGGCGCCGCCGACGCAACCCCCCAAGAACACCAACACCAGATCGATCGGCCCACCGACAAGTCGGCGGATCGCGAACGAAGGCTCCCGCGACCGCGTGGTGCGGTCGAACACCCGTGGCAGCGCCACCGGCCTCTCCTTGGTCTGAACTCCGGACCAGGGACCGTTGGTCGCTAAAACAGCGACATTCGCGGCGAGCCCCTCCGCCGTGACGCTTCGCCGATCGTATCGATGAATTACTGCTGGTAGTGCTCCACGACGCTGATCGGCCGCTCCTTCGCCTCGTCGGGATTCTGTCCCGCCGACCGGCGTGCCCGCCGCTGACGGAGCAGATCCCAGCACTGGTCCAGGTGCTCTTCGATCTCCCGCAGCCGCTCGTGCTCCTCCGCGGAAAGCGGCCGGTCACCGTGGGACTGTTCGAGATGGTGCTCCTCGTCGACGAGTTCGCCGATGCGATGGACGATCGGGGTGTCATCCATTGTCGAGATCCTTTCGCTTGCCGCTTCGCGTCGACGTGAACGTACCGGAGATCGGGAGGGCGCATGCCGCCGCACGCGACGCCGGCATCGACGTGCCCAAATACGATCGGGCGCAGTGTCGGATTCCCCAGCACGACAAGCGGGCCACGGCGCGCCCAGTGGACGTTTCGGACGGGCGACGCGTCTGTTCGTCGTCGGCGTCTGCCTCGTTGCGCTCGGCGCCGCGGTCGGGCTGCTCGTTGTGCGCTCCGAACCGTCTCCCGGCGCTGATCGTCCCGTCCATTCCCGGGTGCGGACCTTCCTCGGATCAAACGGCATCGAGTCGACGGCGATGATCGCCCAGAACAAACTCCCCGGAACGACCGCTTGGGAGATATCGGGTCACCAGTCGCCGGGGTACATCGAAGGATTCGCCGGATTGAACTACGCCGAGGTGGGCGACCGAGTCGGTCTGTACGTCTCGACCTCGGCGATGTCGTTTCGCGTCACCGCCTACCGCATGGGCTACTACGACGGCAAGGGCGGTCACGAAGTCTGGCGTTCGGGCGTCATCGGCGGTCACGCCCAGCCGAGCTGTCGGTTGACGGCGGGCATCAACATGGTGTCGTGCGCGGACTGGCACCGGTCGCTCGTCATGCCGATCACCCGCGCCTTCTACCAGGGCGACTACTTACTAAAACTCGTCGGCAGCGGCAACCAGCAGGCGTACGTGCTGCTCACCGTGTGGAACCCCTCGAGCAGCGCCGCGTATTTGTTCATGAGTCGCAGCCTGACGGAGCAGGGCTGGAACACCTTCGGCGGATACTCCTTTTATCAAGGCGAGGGATCGTGCGCGCCGGGGATCCCGACGTACCCGGTATGCAATCGCGCCCGAGTGGTGTCGTTCGATCGCCCGTACGCGGAGGGAGAAGGCGCCTCCGATTTCCTATCGAACGAGTACCCGCTGCTGCGCCTGATGGAAAAGGATGGACTCGACGTCGCCTACTGCACGGACATCACGGTCGACGAGCACCCGCTGATCCCTGTCCACCACAAATCACTGCTGTCTCTCGGGCACGACGAGACGTGGACATACCCCGAACTGCACGGAGCCGAAGTCGCGCTTGCCCACGGCGTGAACATCGCGTTCATGAGCGCGGCGGCGATCGTTCGGCACGCGCGCCTAGAGCCCTCCCCGCTCGGACCCGATCGAGAAGCGGTCGACTACCGGGATTCCGACGAAGACCCCCTCAACGGCCACGCCAATCCGAACGAGGTGACGGGAAACACCTGGGCGTCGCCTCCGACCGACTGGAATTCGACGCCGTTCATCGGTGAGCTCTACAGCGGCTACCTCCTACCCAGTGCCGCTCCGACTCCGTTCGTCGTCCACGACGCGAAGGCCTGGATCTTCAAGGGCACCGGACTGCACAACGGCTCGGTTGTCCCGCGGGTCATCGATTCCGACATTGACCACATCGATCCCGCATACGGCACACCGTCCAACGTCGAGGTGCTCGGGCACTCCCCGGTTCCGCTAAACGTCTCGTACACGAACCAAGGAGAATGGAACGGCGACACCTACTCCGACATGACCTATTACACCGACCCGATGAGCAGAGCCGGTGTGTTCGACAGCGGCAACGTGAACTGGATCGACGCGATGCTGCCGTGTCCAAAGGGCGTGACGGTCTGTCCAGATCAAACCGTGCAGAAGATCACGGAGAACCTGCTTTGGCTTTTTGGACAGGGTCCCTCAGGAAGACTCATTCCATCGAGTCCGAACTGGAAGTCGGTGACGCCTCAGGGATCGTGAGTGAACCTGGTTCGCCAGATCGTCGCTCGTAGGCGCGTTCGAAGCGGCGGTCCGGACGATCCAGATCAGCGCGACCGCGACATAGAGCGCGACCGATACCCACCGGTCGGCGAAGGCAATCGGGATCGCAACCCGCGTAGATCAAAACCGAGAGTTTTTCTTTGATTGGGCGACAGCTTCAGCGACCCGCGGGTTCACCGCCGCGTTGGCGACGATCGTACGTATGGGGTATCGGGTTAACTACACCGACTCCCACGGGTTGCGGTGGCGAGGTGGTCGACGCCGTCGTCACCACAAGATGTCGTGGGCAGGTGTACTCAGCCAGATAGCCCGTTCGTACGTTCGAGAATGAAATAGGCGGTCCCGTCCGCGAAGAGCACGATGCCGTAGAACGCGGTTGGCAAAGGCGCGAAACCATTCTCTCCCATCCATCCGGTCGCGACGGGAATGAACGAGAGCCAGTAGAGAAGGAAGAGGTTCGCCCAGAGCACGTTTCCATTCACGCGCTCGGTGGCCTGCAGCATGTGGTGGTGGTTATTCCAGTAAATGCCGAGGAAGGTGAAACTCAAGACATAGGTGAGCCCGATCGGCACGAGTGGACGGAGGGCGTGAATCCCTGTCCCGTGAGGGATCTTGAGCTCGAGCACCATGACCGTGATCAAGATCGCGATCGCCGCGTCGCTGAACGCCTCCAGGCGACCAGTCCCCACGGCTGATCCCTAATCGAATCGCACCGTCGGGCGCGTCCACCCGCCCGCCGGTCGCGCCCACCGGATCAGCTGGGTTCACACTCGATTGCCGACTCCGGCGCCGACTGATGTAATTGCCCTCGGACCGCAATCAGAGAGGCGATGATGGCAAAATACCTTGTCACGTACCACGGCGGACCCGGAATGCCGGCGGACCCGGAGGCCGCACGCCAGATGCTGGAGGCCTTCCAGGGTTGGGCGGGGGGCGTCGGCCGGCTCCTCGTCGATCCCGGCGCGCCGCTCGGTGCGGCGAAGACCGTCACCGCCTCCGGTTCGAGTGACGGTCAGAGCGAAGCGGCGATCGGCGGGTACTCGATACTCGAGGCCGAGGACCTCGAAGGTGCGGTTGTGCTCGTCGAAAGCCACCCCTTCCTGCAGCGCGGGGGCACGTTGCAGATCAGCGAGGCTGTGGTCGTCGGAGGCTGAACGAATCGTCCCTACTGGTTCGACGAAGCCGCCACCGCCGCGGCAGCTTCGAGCTCAAACAAGCGATCCGCCGCCGCAGCGACGTCGGCGTCATGTGAGACAGCAATGACCGCCGCCCCCCCGTCTCGAGCGTTGAGCATCAGCGACAACACCAGCGCGCGGTTCGCGGCATCGATTTCGGCCGTCGGCTCATCGAAGATGAGCGCGATCGAGTGCGAGGCGAACGTGCGGGCGATCGACACCCTTTGCCGTTGACCACCTGAGAGGTCGGCGACTGGACGATCGGCGCACGCGGCGAGTCCCAGCGCCTCGAGCCAAAGCTCGACGCGCCGGTCGATCTCCGAAACCGCGACACCTCGCAGCTGCAGCGGCAAGCTGACCGACTCGGCCGCGGTCAGCTCGGGAACGAGCGCGCCGTCTTGCGGCGCGAACGACGGTCGTTCGCCGCGTTCACCAACCTCGGGCATCGGCTTGCCCTCAAATTGCACGGTTCCGCGATCAGGCGCCATAACCCCAGCGAGGATCGCAGCCAAGACCGATTTCCCCGAACCCGCGGCGCCGCTGATGACGATCAGCTCTCTTTTGAAGGCGGAGAGGCTGACGTCGTCGAACAACGGTCCGCCATCGCCGGCAAAGCCGACCCCGAACGCTGCGACTACCGCTTCGCTCACGACATCTCCTCGTCACCGTCCGCTGTGTGCATCTCGACGCCGCTCGCTGTCCTGACGAAGCGAACGAAGCTTCCTGGTGGCATCGACTCGAGAAGGTCGTTCGGGAGTCGTACGCTCCCGTCTTGGCCAATCACCGCGTATTCGGTTCCCTTGCGCCCCTCGGCGCCGACTCGGCCGTCGAGGATCGTGATCGTCCTCGCGAAATGTCCGGCAACGGCTGCATCGTGGGTTACGACGACCACGGTCATGCCGAGTTCGTCGTGGATGTTGAACAACGTCTCGATCACGATGTCACGATCGGCGACGGACAGCTGGCTCGTCGGTTCGTCCACCAGCAGGAGGCGGGGCGCGACCGCGACGCCGGTGACAAGGGCGAGCCGTTGCCGATCGCCCGTCGAGCAGTGCTCGACAGGAACGTGCGCGATCCGCCCAAGTCCAAAGAGGCGGAGCAAATCACTCGCGTCGTGTTCGATCTGCTTGCCGCGGCGACGTGCGCCACGTTGAGCGAACCAGACGTTCTCCTCGGCCGACGCGTACGGAAGGAGATTCGCCGACGCACCTTGGACGACGAGCGAGATCTCGCGGGCCCGCAGCGCCGCGAGTGCCTCTTCACCCATTTTCCCGAGGTTGTGTCCCGCTACCCGAACGAACCCCGCGGATGCGGCGAACTCACCCGCAAGAAGCGACAGCACGGTGGATTTCCCGGCACCCGACGGACCGAGCAGCGCCACCGCCTCGCCGGCGGCGATGTCGAGGTCGACGCCCCGCAGCGCGACCACGTCGCCCTCGGGGGACGGGTAGAGGTGGACGACCCCGGAGAGTTGGGCTTCGACGCCGCGTGGCGGTGCCACGACCGTCACCCAGTCATCACCTCGGCTCGGGCCGCCGAACGGTCGTCGAGGCGACCACGGCGGTCTTCAAAGCTTCCACGCACGCTCGAACCGTATCCCCGCACTCGTCGTCTCGACGACGCGGTGAGTCTGGGCGTAGCGCCGTTTGGGCCAGACCGTCCGATCAGCTCGTTGCGCGAGAACGACCGAACCGGCGCCGCGGCCCGAGGCCTAATTCAAAATTCCCCACCTTGACCCACGTGCCCGGCTACCCGCCTCCCTCGGCTTCCTTGCTGTAGGGGAGGCCAGCAGGTATGAGCAACTCGCAGATCTCCCTAGCCCGGCGGAACTGGGTCGTGTTGGGGTTCATGCTTTTCGGAATGGGAAAGTCGACCTGACCGCCACCCGGGAAGACCGGGTCAGGAAACCCCACGATGCCGTGGCTACGCATGCAGGCAGTCGCCTTCAGGTAGTCGGCCTGATCTTGGGTGGTGATCTGCGGGGGTGTTATCCCCGGCGGGGCGTACTTCGCACACGCCCGTTGCGCGGCCTGAAACGTTGGCGACGAGGCCACGCTCTTGGAAATCTGGACCTTGAACTCCTTGACGGCACCACCCGACGCCGCGATCGCGGCCAGGTCGGGGAAGTTCGAGACGCCGTGCGAGCGCATGCACCTCGAGAATTGGACCAGTTCCCCGGAGGTGGGCGGGCCGCCAGTCCCCTCCGCTGCACCAGGCGCCGTGGTCGTCGTCGTCGTAGTGGATCCGAGACTGGCCACGCCGGCGCCAGGGGAGCCGCCCCCGCAGGCGCTCGCGATCAGAGCCAGACCAGTGAGAGCGGCAATAACGAACAGCAGCCACCGGCGCCCAGGCCGAATCAGAGGCGTGTGGTCATGGCCCATTGCTAGTGCGCGACGGCCGGCGCTACTCGATCGGGGAATGCGCGATCGCGGGGGGTTCTCTCCCGGCGAACAGCCACGCGATGACGGCGGCAGCGATCGGCATCAGAACGAGGATCTCGAGAAGGTTGTTCACCGGCACCGTGCTGAACAACGCGGACTCGCCCCCGTTCAGCGAGTTCGATCGCACAAACGCGACCAGTCCCAGGTACGCGGCGAAGGTGCCGAGTACCGCCCCGAAAAATCCGAGCGCACCGGTCGTCGCGGCGGTGATCGTTCGACGCGTCCATCCGCTCGCCCCGGTCGCGGCGAGCGTGCGGAGGTCGCCTGCGGTCTCGCTCCGGATGAGGCCGATGCTCATCCCGAGGATGGCGAGCGCGAGCACGATCCCGAACACGGTCGCGAGATTGACGACTTCGTCGCCCGGCGGCGCACTCGACTTCGTCTCGATGCTCATTCCGGAGACCTCATTGGCGATGGCGCGGGCGTTGCGGATCTGTGCGGCCGTTGGGGGATGGTTCGTCGTGATGAGCCAACCGGCTAGTGAGGTCTGCAGGTGGAGCGTTCGGATGGCGTGCTCCGTGAACACGGTGTTCGGCGCCGATGTCCCCGAAGGGAGCGACCCGAGATATTGGATCTTCGGGTTCGAAAGACACGAGCTTTTCGGACATGGGTACGTGTTTGATCCATTGGAACCGTTCGAACCGTTTAGGATCGGCCCGCCGCCTTTCCCGCCACTCCAGGTCAGCGTCATCTTCGACAAACCGGCGATCCCGGGCCGCCACGTCAAGACGTCGGCGTCCGGATTGACCGTCGACGCCTTGATCCCAAACGCGCGCAGCAGTTGGGGAGTTGCGACGTAGATCGCGCCCGACCAGTTCCGCCCAGACGTGATGTCGCGCTGCAGGTTCGCGTTCGTCTGGACCAGCTCGAGCGTCGACTTGGCGCCGAGCGCCGTCGCGATCTCGTGGACTTTCGCTTCGAGTGTCGCCGTCGGCGGTGGCTTCGGCGCCTTGTGGGACCCTTGTTTCGGTCCATATAACACCGTTCCGCCTGGTGGCGGCGTATAGACGACGACCTGGTTTGAAGCGAGATTCGGACCCGCGTAGTCGAGGTATTGGCCGTAGCGCAAGGACGCGACGGCAGCGGTGATGACGGCGACAAGCACCGCCACGCTGATCGCGGCCATCGCCGACCCCGAGCGGGCCCGGTAGCGATACAGGTCGCGCAGCGCGAGCCGAGGGCCGATCGGCATGAGCCTTCCGATACGCGCGGCGAGCGCGAGGCAGAAGGGCGCTAACAGGATCACCGCAGGGATGAGCGCGATCAGACCGAAGACGAGCTCGGGCGTCCTCGGCGAAGCGCCGCCGGCAACGCTGGAGAACGACAGCAAGACGAACGCGATGACGAAAAAGACCGTGCCGGGCAGCACCGACCACCGGACCTTCCTCGGTGGCAACGGGCGGCCCGAGAGCGCCGCGTGCACCGGCACCATCGCGACAGTCCTCGCCGGGCGACGCGCCGCGAGATAGGTCGCGACGACCGCCAGTCCCATCGCCGGTCCGATCACGGTCCACGGAAGCTGGAACGTGCCGATCACGTGATGCCCGGTCCCCTCAATGGTGGGGCGAGCGATCAGCCACACGACGAATCCGACCACGGCGCCCACGACCGCTCCGACGACGCCGGCGATGGCACCGTTGGTCTTCACGACGAGACGCACGTTCTTCGTCGTCGCGCCGGTTGCGGCGAGCAAGCCGAGCGCTCGCAGGCGCCGCTGCGCGAGCACCGTGAACCCGCCGACCGCAACGAGCGCGATAAGCACCATCCCGAGCACCGCGACCATGGCGATGATCGTCACGGGGTTGATCGCGTTGTGCGACGCAACCCGCGAAAGAATTTGTACGTTTGGTCCGAGTTTCGAAGCGACGGCGGCCGGAGCGTCGAAGAGCAACTCGACATCGCTCGGTGAGCGAACTTGGCCCGGCACGACGAGCGCGAACTCGTCGAGGGTGTCGAGAGAATCCTGGACGATTCCGACGACGCTTCGCGCGATCCCATCCTCGGTCCACGTTGACCCGATCCGAAGACCGAACGCCGACGCGACACCTTTCGTCACCGCAACTTGAGCTGGCGCCGAGGGATAACGGCCAGAGACGAGCGACAAGAGCGGGCCGCTGAACGGACCATTCGGACTCTCCGCACGCAGTTGGTAAGTCTCGGTCGAACCCGGGATCGTCAGCGTCTCGTTCTCAATGACTTGCATCCGTCCAACTCGATGTTCGAGCGCGGCAACCTTCGAAGCCAAGTGCGGGACCGGCCCCTCGAGCGATATCACGTCCTTCGCGTTGCCAAATCCGACGTTCGCTGGCGTCGGATTGTTCGTCGCCACCGCCGCCGCAACAAAGAGCGACCCGACCGCGACGATGATCAAAACGAGGACGAGGAGTTGTTGCCGCCATTCGCGCCGGAACAACCGCCACGCCCAGCGCATGACGGCGCGCCGTGCCGCGACCCCTCCGTCGCGCCCGCCGTGAAGGCCGGACGCGATGGTCTCCGCCGTCGTCATCGCTGTGGTGCGGATTGGAGGAGGGACTCGGGACTGGGGGGAGTAATCGTCTGGTCGACGATGCGGCCGTCGCGCAGGAACACCACTCGGTCGGCCCACGACGCGAGCTGCGCGTCGTGGGTCACGATCACAGCCGCGACACCCTTCTTGCAAGCGGCGAGAAGCATCCGCATCACCGCTTCGCCGTTCGCCTGGTCAAGCGCTCCCGATGGCTCGTCGGCGAGCACGAGGTGGCGTCCGCCGATCACCGCCCTCGCGATCGCGACGCGCTGCCGCTCGCCGCCCGAGAGTTCGTCCGGGTAACGGGTCGCACGATCGGCGAGGCCAAGCTCCTCGAGCACCACCATCCCCGCTGCTCGCGCCTTCTTCGCACCAACCCCATCGAGTTCGAGCGGAAGCGAGACGTTCTCGACCGCGGTCAGTCCCGCAAGCAGGTTGAACTCCTGAAAGACGTATCCGACGGTCCGACGCCGCAACCTCGCCTTCTCGTTGTGCGACATCTTCTGCACCGACGCGCCATCGATGAACACTTCGCCGCTCGTCGGCTCCTCGAGACTTCCGGCGATCGTGAGCAACGTCGACTTTCCCGATCCGCTCGGTCCCATGATCGCAACGAGTGAACCCCGATCCACCTCGAGGCTGATGTCTGCGACCGCGTGCACCTCGGTCAGGCCCTCGCCGTACGTCTTCGAAACCTCACGCAGTTCGAGAAGACTCATCTCCGTACCGCCAATCTCCGTCTCAGAATTGGGACCTCGCCGTCATAGACACGGGGCTCCGCGGACATGCGCTTGACTCGCCCGTCGACCGCGTCGAGCCAGCGGATCACCGAGTCGAGGCGAAACAGCTCCGCGTCGACGACAAGCGCGAGCGGCAGGTCGTACTGACCCTCGTCCTCCTTGAGACGCGTCCACTGCTGCATCAACTCGACGAGGTAGCGCCTATGCACCTGGAGCACCTCGCGAACATCGACATTGGGCAGTTGGAGCGCGACGAGCACCTTGATGACCAGCTCGTCGCGAGGCGGGACAGTCAGATCGATCGGAGTGGCGAGCCACTCCGCAAGCTCCTGTTCTCCCTCGGAAGTGATCCGAAAACGCTTTTGCGGCCCTTCCGAATCCTCGGCGTCTGATTCGACGAGGCCGTCGCGCTCGAGGCGCTGCAAGGTCGTGTACACCTGGCCCACGTTGAGCGGCCAAACGTCGCCGGTCCTTTCCTCGAACTCCTGCCGCAGCTGGTGCCCGTACTTCGGTTCCTCGCTCAACAACCCAAGCAGGGCGTGTTTGACACTCATCGGCGCGGATCGTCCAAATGCATACTCAGTATGCTACGGAGTGGATTTCCCGACTGTCAAGTACACGGAGTCGGGCACTACCGTCCGGGAGGCCCGCGACGAGGACGGGCACTCCTTTTCGACGCTCACGTCGGCTACCGAGGCATCCTCGCCCGCTCGCGAATCGTGGAGCGCGCCGGCGATGGCCTCCGGTCATCGATTCCGCCATAACGACACACGTTTCCCCCAAGCGGCAACGGCGGCGATAGAAGTCCGAGAAGGCACGGCCCGAGCGCCTTAAGGTCCCCCGGCAGACGGTCACCCCGCACCCGCAGCACGTCGCCTAGGACGTCTCTCAGCTCGTGCCGTCGATGTGGCTGCGGGAACGCTTTTCGCCACCCAGGTGCCGCGGAGCGTTTCTGGGCGCGGATTTGTAGAGCTCGCGCCGTTTGGCCAAAGGATCGCTTAGAGCGAATTGATTGGCACTGTCTCGGAAAGGGCGGTACTTGAAGGTGCGCCATCGGCGCTGCGAGAGGACGTATTGGGAGGATGTCCCACCGGCGGTGTTCAAACTGACCCAGCGCCGACCTGGGCAGCAAAAGGATTAAAGGGCTACCATCCAAATCGACGTCGGTAATTTCACTCGGGGGGTGGCAAAGATGTCGGCCCAGGACACTTCATACGACTCGGTCGTTGTTGGAATAGATGGCTCGGATCGAGCGGCGATCGCCTTCCGAGATGCCCTTTCGCTAGCGAAGTTGTCAGGTGCGAAGTTGCACCTAGTGCATGTAGTGCATCCTGCCGTCCCAGCCGGTTTCTCAAACAGCTACCAGTCGCAACTCGCGCTCGACCGCGACCGCGAGGACGCCGAACGCATCAGCGAACAGGCTCTCGCTGAGGCAGAACGCGAGGGAGTGGCAGCCGAGGTTCACCATCCAGGTGGCGACGCGGCTGACGGCATCATCAACATTGCAGAAGCTGTCAACGCCGACCTCATTGTCGTTGGTAACCGGGGAATGACGGGCGCGAAGCGCTTCGTGCTCGGCAGCGTGCCGAATTCGATCGCCCACAGGGCACCCTGCAGCGTTCTTATCGTCAAAACTGATCGCGAGGAATGATCACGGCCGGACGCCGCATTCCAAGTGACCGACCCTCGCTTGCCTAGCGGTCACGGAAGCGACATCTCGCGCTCGTCAGCGCCGACCGGAGTCACACCCGACAGAGCGTAAATTCCTACCGATGGGCTTGCCGCGCCTGTCCGTTCGGGAGATGTCGCGTTCGGAAGCACCGATACGCATCGACTACTTCCTGGGCGCATCCGACGAGTATCTCCTCACACTCGGCGTCGATCGCAACGCGCTCCCTTCGCGCGACGAATGGCTTGCGTTCTACGAGGAGGACTACCAGCGCCCAATTCGGGAACGGATCAATTACTCGCTGATCTGGGAACTCGATGACGTAATCGTGGGGTTCAGCTCCACGGATCGCATCGACTACGGCAACGAAGCCTTCATGCATCTCCACATCATTGATCCGTCGCTGCGGCGACGCGGTCTCGGAGTCGAATTCGTCACACGGTCCGTACGTCACTATTTCGACGTACTCGATTTACAGCGTCTCTACTGCGAACCCAACGCTCTCAACATCGCGCCGAATCGCACCCTGCAGAGCGCAGGCTTCCGCTATCTCTTCTCCCATGAAGCGCAGCCGGGTCCCATCAACTACCCACAGGTCACGACACGCTGGGTCATCGAACGTGGCTGACCTCGACGGGCTCGGCTCCGTGAAACGACGCGAACGTGTTCGCATTCACAACGAGCACCCGCGCTTCCTGATCGGGAACTCTCAGGACTCGGATCGAGTCCGGAGATGGACAATTCGCGTGCCGCGCGTCACCAGTAGTTGATCAAGCGAGGTCGAATCGATCGAGGGTCATGACCTTGTCCCAAGCTTCCACAAAATCATGCACAAACTTCTCGTCGGCATCGTCACTCGCGTAGGCCTCCGCGACCGCCCGGAGCTCAGAGTTTGATCCGAAGACGAGATCGACCGCGGTGCCGGTCCATTTCACCTGGCCCGTAGCGCGATCGCGTCCTTCATACACATTCTCCTCGGACGTGGACGTCTTCCACTCCGTGCTCATATCGAGCAGGTTCACGAAGAAGTCGTTGCTCAACGTTTCCGGACGGTCGGTGAAAACGCCGAGCGCGCTCGTTCCGAAGTTGGCGTTCAGAGCACGCATACCACCGACGAGGGCCGTCATCTGAGGAACGGTCAATGTCAACAGGTTGGCCCGCTCCACGAGCAGGTGCTCCGGCGGCAGTTTCTCGTCGGCTCGCAGGTAGTTGCGGAAGCCATCCGAGGTCGGTTCGAGCACCGCGAACGACTCCAGGTCGGTTTGCTCCTGTAGAGCATCGGTGCGCCCCGGTGCGAAAGGAACCGTCACGTCGTGGTCCGCGTTCTTCGCCGCCTGCTCAACTGCCGCGCACCCGGCGAGGACGATCAGGTCCGCCAGCGAAATCTTCTTTCCTCCGGACTGTGAACTGTTGAAGTCCTGCTGAATCGCCTCGAGCGATTCCAGCACCTTGGCCAGTTCGGCCGGGTCGTTGACTTCCCAGTCCTTTTGGGGTGCGAGGCGAATCCGCGCACCGTTCGCGCCGCCGCGCTTGTCGGTACCGCGGAAAGTCGCCGCCGCCGCCCACGCGGTTCGAACCAGCCGCGATATCGACAGCCCGGATGCAAGGATCTTCTCTTTCAGAGCGGCGATGTCCTGGTCCCCGATCAGTTCGTGATCGACTTTCGGAACGGGGTCCTGCCACAGCTGTGGCTCGGAGGGGACCAATGGGCCTAGGTACCGCGAAACGGGCCCCATGTCGCGGTGCGTGAGCTTGAACCAAGCCTTGGCGAAGGCTTCTGCGAGCTCATCTGGATGTTCGTGGAAGCGCTTCGAAATCGGCGCGTAGATCGGATCCAACTTCAACGCAAGATCCGTCGTCAGCATCATCGGCGCGTGCGATTTCGACGGATCGTGGGCATCAGGAACCGTGCCCTGCGCAGATGAATCCTTCGGAGTCCATTGCTTCGCCCCAGCTGGGCTCGTCGTCAACTCCCAGTCGTACTTGAAAAGGTTGTCGAAAAAGCCGTTGTCCCATCGAACCGGGTTGCTCGTCCATGCACCCTCCAACCCGCTCGTGAACGAGTCGTCGCCCTTGCCGGTGCCGAAGCTGTTCTTCCAACCAAGGCCTTGCTCCTCGAGGGGAGCGGCCTCCGGCGCCGGACCAACGTAAGGGTGCTCCGGATTCGCGCCATGCGTCTTGCCGAACGTGTGTCCACCGGCGATGAGCGCGACCGTCTCCTCGTCATTCATCGCCATGCGACGGAACGTCTCTCGAATGTCTTTGGCCGCA
The DNA here is from genome assembly GCA_049696635.1 of Acidimicrobiales bacterium. GTDB lineage: Bacteria > Actinomycetota > Acidimicrobiia > Acidimicrobiales > Bog-793 > CAVRXQ01. Next base: position 33,623 of record JBAVUF010000175.1, read on the forward strand.
GCGAGCGGATCCGGGTTGCCGTTCGGGCCTTCCGGATTGACGTAGATGAGGCCCATCTGCACCGCACCGAACGGGTTCGCGAGTTGGCGATCGCCGCTGTACCGCTCGTCTCCGAGCCACGTGTGCTCGGGTCCCCAATAACTCTCATCCGGTTCCCAGGTGTCCTCGCGCCCGCCGCCAAACCCGAAGGTTTTAAACCCCATCGATTCCAAGGCGCAGTTCCCCGCGAAAACCATGAGGTCAGCCCACGAGATCTTGCGGCCGTACTTCTCCTTGACCGGCCAGAGCAATCTCCGCGCCTTATCGAGGCTTGCGTTGTCGGGCCAACTGTTGAGGGGTGCAAAGCGCTGCGCGCCCGAGCCGGCGCCGCCACGGCCGTCGGCGATGCGGTACGTGCCTGCGCCGTGCCATGCCATCCGGATCATGAGCCCGCCATAGTTTCCGTAGTCGGCGGGCCACCAATCTTGCGACGTTGTCAGCATTTCGAAAACGTCTCGCTTCACCGCCTCAAGGTCGAGGGTCTTGAACTCTTCCGCGTAGTCGAAATCGTCACCCAACGGATTCGACTGGGAATGGGGGCGAAGAACCTTCAGGTTCAGCTGATTCGGCCACCAGTCCCGATTCGTCCAGCCTCCGTTCACTGTGTGGGGCGCTGGGCTTTTGTTTTGGCTGTCAGACACGACCTCTCCACTCCTGATTCTCTTGATTCGTTTCTCTTGGTGTACCGCTGTGAAACCGATGGTGTGCGTCTCTTTGGCCTCTCCCTTGCGAGGCTCGATCAGTCGCTGAGCTCGGCCGCTACTTTCGAAAGGCATTCGGGACATCGGCCCCAATAGATGACCTCAGCCTCGTCGATCTCGAAGCCGTTGTCGTCAGCCGCCGTCAGACACGGCGCGTGGCCGACCGCGCAGTCGACGTCGACTACCCGTCGGCAGGCGCGGCAGACGAGGTGGTGGTGATTGTCGACGCGCAGCTCGTAGCGAGCGGGCGACTCGGCCGGCTGAATGCGCCTGAGCAGGCCCTTGTCGGTGAGAGTGCCGAGAGCGTCATACACCGCCTGACGTGAGATCGCTCCGATCTCGGCCCTCACGACCCGGTCGACTTCCTCCGCGCTGCTATGTGGTCGATACGTAACCGCCCCCAGCACCGCCAGGCGCTGGGCCGACACCTGCATCCCGTGCTGACGCAAAAGCGCAGCATTGTCAGCGGCGGTTTCCATCGGCACGACTTCAGACTAATCACAATATTGGACTTCATCCAGGGAAAACGACTTGCGTGACCTCCGCGAGGAGAATGGTTCTCCGTCAACAACGGCCGAGGAGGTGGCACGAGGCAGCCCGAGGGGTTAGCCACCTTGGCATGCCCTCGCGACTGAAGCACACTCGGGCGGCGGGCGCTGGAAGAGGGGACGACAAGGTCGTGAGGGCGCTACTACTCAATCGCCGGCCAAGATGAGTAAACAGGTCCTGCGAGTAGCGATCTACCGGTTCAGGGCGACCTTCGGTAAACGGTGGCCCGGCTATCTGGCTCTGATCCTGATCATCGCTGCAATCGGCGGTGTGGCGATGGCTGCCGTGGCGGGAGCTCGGCGCACCCAGTCCGCTTTTCCCGTGTACCTGAAGAGCACCAACCCTTCGGACCTCCAGGCATTCACTGAATTCGACCCAATCACCGGCGTGGGGTATTCGCCGAAGGTCGACAGAGCGGTTTCGAAGATTCGCTACGTGAAGCGCTCGGTCGACGTGATCGGGTTCGACGGCACGCTCCAGGTGCTCGGCACCCAAGGGAAGATTCGATCTCAAACCATTGCCGGCGAGGCGCCCCCGTCTGTCGAAGGCAGCCTCAACGGCGAATACCTGACCCAGGATCGCGTGAGCTTGGTCAAGGGCCGCATGGCCAATCCCAATCGTGAAGACGAGTTCGTTATGTCGGCGGGAGCTGCCGCTGAAGAGGGGTTGCGGCTCGGCTCGAAGCTGCCCGTCGCCTTCTTCAGGACTGCCCAGGTGAATTCTCCGAAGTTCGCTGGTTACCCGAAGGATCACCCGTACCTGTTGATCGACTTGAAGCTGGTGGGGATCGTGCAGGCGGACTTCCAGGTTGTGGAGGACGACGACGCCTCGCTGGGCGACCAGTTCGCGGTCCTTAGCCCGGCGCTCACACGGCGGCTGACACCGTGTTGCGCTTATTACTCATACGTCGGCTTGCAGCTGCAAAACGGTGCTCAGCACGAGGCGTACGTGCTCGCCGCAGTGAAGAAGATCACTCCGAATCTCGGGGCCGCCGGCGGCAGCCAAACGGACGCCCCCGAGATTGCCCGGGTGGAGCGGGCAATCCGGCCGCAAGACATCGCATTCGGGGCTTTCGGGCTGATCGCCGGGATCGCCGTGCTGCTCATCGGCGGCCAGATCATCGCCCGCTTGACGCGTCGCAACCAAAATGACGGAGCGGTGCTGCGCGCCCTCGGCGCCGGACCTTCGGTGATCACCGCGGACGGACTCATCGGCATCGGGGGCTCGGTCGTTGCGGGGTCCTTGCTCGCGCTGGCGGTTGCCGTCGGCTTGTCGCCGCTTGCCCCCTTTGGCGCTGTGCGCTCTGTGTATCCCGACTCAGGAATCACTTTTGACTGGACGGTCCTCGGATCCGGTTTTTCTCTGCTCCTCGTAACTCTTGGTGCGACAGCGGTCCTGACGGCTTACCGGCTCACGCCCCACCGGGATGCTCGGACAAGGGCGGCGACACCGCACGAGTCGAGTGTTGGCCCAGCGGCGGCGACTGCAGGATTACCGCCCGCTGCGGCGATCGGAATCCGCTCGGCGCTCCACTCCGGGTACGGGCGCGATGCCTCGCCCGTGCGCTCGGTGATGTTGGGGGCCGTACTCGCCACCGTCGTGCTCGTAACAGCCGTCACGTTCGGCGCCAGTCTCAATTCCTTGGTCTCGCGCCCAGCGCTTTACGGGTGGAACTGGAACTACGTGCTGCTCTCGGGGTTCTCCGGTGCAGAAGACCTTCCAGCCGCCGAAACCGCCGAGTTGCTCAACCAAGACGCTGACGTTGCGCGTTGGACAGGCGTGTACTTCGAACACGTGACGCTCGACGGACAAGGTTTCCCCGCGCTCGCGACGAGCCCCAACGCTCAAGTCGCTCCTCCCCTTTTATCGGGCCATGCGCTTCGGTCTTCGCAACAGGTCGTGCTCGGCACCGCCACCTTGGCGATGCTGCACAAGCACGTCGGCGACATGGTCACCGCCTATACCGGAGGGAAGTCGCCAATCCGCTTGCGGATCGTGGGAACGGCGACTCTGCCAACCATCGGCGGATCAGGAAGTCCCAATCTCCAGATGGGTAGGGGAGCTGTCATCTCTGCCGCCTTGTACCCGCCGAACGCCCTCAACGACCAGGGAAGTCCGGTAGCTGGCCCGATGGCGGAACTGATCACGATGCGACCCGGTGTGGAGCGATCTGTCGCCTTGGACTCGCTCAATCGAATCGTTCAATCCCTGAATCAATCTTCGGACGGACCGGTCGGCGGCGTTGTCTCAGTTCTGCGCCCAGCCGTCATCGCGTATAACCGATCGGTCGGTGCGACTCCATTCATCCTCGCCGGCATTTTGGCGGCCGGGGCGGTGGGAGCTTTGGGGCTGACGCTCGTTGCCTCGGTCCGCGGACGTCGAAGAGAGTTCGCGCTCCTGAAGGCACTTGGCTTCACCCAGCGACAACTCGCGGTAACGGTGGCATGGCAGTCGTCGATGTCTGCCATGGTCGGGATCATTTTTGGACTGCCGCTCGGAATCGCCATCGGCCGGTGGCTTTGGATCTTGTTCGCGCGGGGAATCTCAGCGGTTCCCGATCCGGTCGTACCCGTATGGTCGGTTGTGCTCATTGCCGTTGGTGCGCTTGTCTTCGCCAACCTCGTCGCCGCAATTCCTGGACGTGTCGCTGCTCGCACACCAACCGCGCTGTTGTTGAGGACGGAATAATCACTGACAGCCTCTCGAGGCTGCACCCGGCCGGACCCAGTAATTGCAGTGTTCTGTGGTCGTCTCTCTGGTCGTCGAAGAGGGCTTTGTCTTCATTGCCCCGTGTTCGGAGGTCCGAGACCCGCAGCCCGACCGAGTGAGCTGCACGCTCGTAGCGCTGCGAGGACTTGCGGGGATCTCTTGTCGAGGCCGGCGGGAGTGGTGAGCGCGCCGGTGATGGGATTCGGGTCGGGATAATTCGGTACCCCGTGGGCGCGCATGCAGCGGGACACGGCGAGAAGCTTCTGCATCTCTTGGGTGCTGACGTGCAGAGGCGAAGAGCTCGTTGGGCCGCCGTACTTCGCGCAGGCCCGTGACGCAGCCTGGAACGTTGGTGACGAGGCCTCGCTGGCGGCGACCCGGACCATCTGACCCTTGGCGGCTTTGATGCCAGCCGAAGTCGCGAGGGAGGCCGGGGCGGGGAAGTTCGAGACACCGTGCGAGCGCATGCACGAGACGTACTCGACGAGGTCGCCGCCGGGGCGGCCGCTCGTGCCCGCCGCGCCAGTCGGTGCCGTTGTGGTCGTGGTCGAAC
>JBAVUF010000176.1:0-10238 GCA_049696635.1 Acidimicrobiales bacterium
GCAGCACACCTTTTCTGTAGCGGGGACCCCCGTCAAGTGCTGATCTTTCTTTGTATTCCTCCCAGATGACTGGACTCTGAGCGCAACGGTTTGGCGAGGCGCGTCGAGCGCCCCGCGGTCATCACCCGGATTGCGGCGAATGCCCAGCCTTTTCTCGGTGCTCGGGTGTTAGCCCGGCGACATGATGGTTGATCGGGTTGTCCGTCGAAAGGTGCGGCCGCTCGTTCTGATGCGGGTCATCCGTGCAGTCACGGCGACAAGGTGTGCTGGGAGCAGGCCGCAGATCATCGGTTTGCGGGCGTCGTCGCGTCCGGGTCGATCAGGCAGCTTCGGCGAAGGCCTCGTCTCCACACTCGGCGAGCTCATGATGGATGCGGCGGAGGATCCGTCGTGCCACCGAGATGCGAGCACGCTTGGTGCCGATGCGTTCTTTGGCTGCCAGGTAGTAGTCGTGGTCGGGAGACGCGACGCGCCATGCGGAAGTGGCCGCCTCGTACAGTGCCCAGCGCAGTGCCGGCGGTCCCTGCCGCGTGAGATGGCCGGGTGGTCGCTTGCCATCGGAGTCCTCGACGCTCACGTCGAGTCCGGCGAAGCGCACCGCCTGGCGAGAGCTTGAGAAGCGGCGGGTGTCCCCGAGCTCGGCGAGGATCGTCGCGGCGAGAACCGGCCCGACGCCCCACTGCCGAGTGAGCACCTGGCATCCGGGTAGTCGCCGGGCGAGGGGCACGAGCTGGCGATCGATCGTGTCGATCTCGGAATCGATGCGGTCGGTGATCGACATGCCGATCGTGAGGACCTGGCGCGCTGCTGGCGGGAGGATGGCGCGCTCGAGAAACTCACGTCCCGCACTCGTCCGCAACTCTGGCGGAACAGCCAAGCCGTGGTGGAAGAGCTGCGCGTGCATGCGTTGGCGCCACGCAGTCCGCTCCGAGATGAGGGCCTTTCGCAACCGCACCGTTGTGCGCAGATCGGCAAGATGATCCGGCGGGATCCAGGACTCGGGGATCTCACCGGCGAGCAGTAAATCGCGCAGCAATCGCGCGTCGGCGCGGTCGGTCTTCGCCCGGCGCTTTCGGCCACGCGCTGCTCGAGTGTCGGCGGGTTCGGCGAGGTGTGTCTCCATTCCCGCTCGGCGCAGCTCTTCAACGATGAAGCGCCAGCCCGTCGTTGCCTCGAGCGCGAAGGCCGCGCTCTTTCCGCCGAAACCCGCGAGGAACGCGCGCACCTCCTCACGAGTTGCCGGTTTGATCTGACCGCGTAGCTCTTCGCCGGTGCGTAGATCGACGCAGTCGAACGTGATCTGGGCACGATGGACGTCGAGCCCTCCTACGATTTGCATGGGGACCTCCTCTGGCTCCAACCGTGTTCAAGTACGCAAAGACGTACCTGAGCGGAGGGGGTCCCCGCTACATGCCATCTGAATCACAAGAGTCAACCGAACAGGTTTCGTGAGTATCCCGAAACGCGCGCTTGATGCCGCACCATCGGTTATCCCTGATGTGCCGATCGGCGGCATATAGATGGTGCGACACTCCCGGAGGTCGGGGACGCTCGGATTCGCGAGCCAAGTCGGCGTTATGGGATGGGTAGCTCGCGTTCCAACCGCTAAAGGTAAACACGTGGCTGAAATCTCACCCGCCGGGACCGAGCTCCGTAGTGATCGGCTGTTCCTACGCCCGCCACACGACGGGGACCTCGATGCCTTGTGCAATCTCTTCGAAAACGCGGAAGTGATGCGTTACATCGCCGAGGGTGAGCCGTGGTCTGCGCAGCGCACGGTAGCGGTGCTCCAACGGATGAAGCGGCAATGGCGGGAGGATGGCTTCGGAATGTTCCTCGTAGAGAGGCTCGACGGTGGGTTTCTCGGTGAGGTCGGACTGCTGCCATGGGATCCGGCGTCATGGACACCAGGCATTCGTGCTGCGATCGGCGCTGGCGCCGAGATCGAGATCGGCTGGACGTTCGCGCGCGAACACTGGGGCCGCGGGTACGCGAGCGAGGCCGCGAGCAGTGTGCGCGACTGGGCGTTCAAGGAGCTGGGATTGCCGCGGCTGATTTCGCTGATCCAACCGGAGAACAATGCCTCGATCCGTGTCGCAGAAAAGATCGGTGAAACGTTCGAACAAGACATCGTCATAGGGGGCCGCCCAGTGCGCCTCTACTCATTTGATGCCCGTTGAGCAAGGGTCGGCGGGGCGCGTTGGTTGCTAGGGCCACGACTCCCTTGGCGCGCTGAGGTCGCGTGTAACTCGCTTGTGGCGCGCCACTGACCCGGTGTTCTGAGCGGATCGTGATAGATCGGGTGAGGCGGTCGGAGGAGGCCGTTGGGGCAAGGGGGACTTGGGTGACTCGGTACCTGATCTCGTTCGATGATGGCGCGATGAGCTTCCTCGAAGAGGAGCTGCCCGCAGCCGACGAGGCCGCACACCAGGTGGTCCGGGCGGCCCAGGAGGCAGAGGTGTGGGTCTTCGGCGGCGGGGTGGACAGCCAGAGGGCGAGCATCGTGGCTACCGACGGGACGGTCACCGACGGCCCGTACCCGGAGACCAAGGCTGTTATCGGCGAGTTCGCGATCGTCGACGTGCCCTCACGTGAAGAGGCTCTGGAGTGGGCCGCCAAGTTCGCCGCCGCCTGTCGCTGCGCGCAGGAGGTCCGGGAGATCATGTTCGACCCGCTCGTCTGATCAACGGAGACTCGGCCCGGCAAGAGCAATACATGCCTTCGGCTGCTTTCTCGCGGATCGGGTGAGGGTCGCGATCGTCAGACGAGCGAGACTCTTGTGTCAGGACCACACGGAGGTTCTTGATGCGGAAGCTCGCGATCATCGGAGTGCCGACGAGTGCCGGAGCTCACGCTCCTGGCCAGGAGCGTGCACCGGAAGCCTTCCGTCGGGCAGGGATCGTGGAACTGCTCGGGGGTCACGGTTTCGTCGTCGACGATCGCGGAGACCTTCCGAAGGTCCGCTGGACGCCGGACCAACTCAATCCTCGGGCGCAACACTTCGAGCAAGTCGCCGACGTGGCTAAAGAGGTCGATTCGGCGGTCTTGCTCGCCTGCGAAACGAGCGACGCGGTGTTGGTGCTCGGTGGCGACTGCACGATCGAGGTCGGTGTCGTCTCGGCTTTTGCGAGACGCGGTGAACGCGTCGGCCTCGTCTACTTCGACGCCGGATTCGACCTCAACGTTCCGAGCTCCGTCCGTCTCGGGTTCTTGGACTGGATGGGTACGGCCCGCCTTCTCGGGTTACCCGAGGCGACCGAACCGCTGAGCCACCTCGGGCCGAAATACCCGTTGATCGATCCAGAACAGATCGTGTTCGTTGGCGCCGTCCCCGATGAACTCACCGACTGGGAGCGCCACCTGCTCGATGACAAGGGTCTTCAGGTCATCTGGTCCGACCACGTGCGCTCGGACCCAGTTTCTGCTGCGCATGAAGCGTTGCGCGGAGTCGAAGCGGGTGTCGATCGAATCCTGGTTCACTTTGATCTCGATGTCATCGATTTCCTGGATTTCCCAGCCGCGGACTTTCCCACCATCAACGCAGGAATCACTTTCGCCGACGCCCTGTCGTGTATTCGAGAGTTCACTCGTCATCCAAAGTTCGGGGCGCTCACCATTTGCGAGTTCAACCCCGATCACGTCGACGAGGATGATCTCGCGGTGCGACGTTTTGTTGAGGGCGTGATTGCGACGATGCCCCGTCCGTGAGACAGCCGCGACCCGGCGTTTCGGGTCACCCGCGCCGTGGTTTGTCGGCGCGCATTAGGTGACGCGCAGAGCGCGTCTCATGAGGACGTCGCGTTCACCGTTGCCGCTATGGCAACCTTTTACCTGCGGTCGACACGCAACCTGCTCGACGAGGTTGGTGTCACGCGGTGTCATCCTCCGGACCCGCTGCTATAGGGGAGTCCCGGAGGGATGAGCTTCTGGCAGATGTGGAAGGCATGGCTGAACAGCGGTGAGTGGACACCGGGGAGATGTCCGAGCCCCTGGAACTCGACGGAGCCGCCGAAGTAGCTGGGTTCGGGGAAGTTGGTGACGCCGTGTGAGCGCATGCAGGCAGCTGCTTTGAGGTAGTACTGCTGCTGCTCTACGGTGATCGTTTGGTTGTTGTTCCCGCTCAGTGAACCCCCGGCTGGAAGTAGGTGTTTGCAGTCGTTCTGGGCCGCCTGCAGCTGGGACAAGCCGACCCCAAGCTGCTGTGCGGTTTCCTTCGGGATTCCCCCGGTTCTGGTGGGGTCCGGAAAGTTCGGCACGCCGTGCGAGCGCACGCAGGAGGAGTAGGCGAGGAGTCCCGTTGCACCCGTACTGCCGTGGGCCGAGGAGCTAGCGGCGGTGCTGGTCGTTGTCGTTGAGCTCGTGGCCACGCCCGACGGACCACCGCAGGCCGAAACAGCGATGCCGACAGCAAACAATCCGGCTGTCATCAAGACGGCGTGTCGCAATCGAAGTCGTCGCATCGACTTGAGATAGGTCTCCTGTCGGATGTAACGCAAATAACGACTCCAGGTTCGTGAACATATCTAACGACATGGAGGGTTACACCCCGGTCACAGCTGTGATTACCCGGCGGTGCCACATCGAGCGCGCGTTGCGCCGATCGGATTCACCTTCCACGTTCGATATGTCCAGCCGCGAGCGCTTGGTAGCAGAACGAGCGCGCCCCCTCCGACACCCTCCCGGTGATCTGGGGCATTGCTGCCATGCTGAACTCACCAGATGCCCGATGGTTGGTAACGGCGGGCCGGCCTTCGGCCGGGGGGCGTACGCGCCGCTCGTCTCCCCGGAGGGCCTCAACTGGTGCAGAAATAGGCCGGGGCTGCGAGCAACGCCCTCCCGGACCTCAATGTCTTCGATCATTCATTGGAGGTCAGCGCGGCGTTCTGTGGTTGGGGTGAATCGTTTCTCCCCGCGCGAGCATGTCAACGAACTTCTCGTTCCGACCTTGACGGGTTTCAGCGCGCTTCGCTGTGGCGACTCGGTAGAGGATGGCGCAGCGATTGGCCGCAGTGAGCTTGGCGAACATCGCTTTGGCCGCGTCGTTGGCGTTCAGCGCCGAAGCGAGATCTTCCGGAACTTCGATTGATGCCTGTCCGTCATAGGCGTGATCCCAGCTCCGACGCGACCGTCATCGAATCACGCACCGAGGAGGTCGCCGCGGCGGAACGCTCCCAATCCGATGAGGGCCGTGAACGTTCGGACCACATCGCCGCGAGCGGCGACGAATTACGGGATGTAACGAGGAGATCCGTACAAATGTCGAGGCGGCGACCGGAATCGAACCGGTGTGGAGGGCTTTGCAGAGCGTCAGGAAGCGTCCAGGCCATCGTCTGGGTCCACCGAGACCGCTCTCATCAGCCAATGTGTCCAGGCAGTCCACGCTGTCCCGTTCAACTGCGCCTGGATTATGGGACAAATTATGGGACGCAAGGAGAGGCCGAAGGCGCGCTACCTCGACCGGTCGCGAGGCGCGATCCGAGGAGTGTGTTATTCGGTGCAGCGTTCTGTCGCGCGCCCCCCAGTACGAAACTTGAGGGATACCCCGCAGTTCTCCCTCACACGCGTTATTGGGACGCCTCGTTCTCAGCTGAGGAGCGCGAAAGCATCCCGAATCGTTGCCAACGCATCGAGCTCGAGCGAAGTCTGCTCGAGTGTGGCTCGAAGGCTCGAGAGCTCGAGCGTCACCACGTCGACGCCCCCACGAGCATCTGTGGCCAGGTACCCGAGCGTGAAGACCCCGGCCTCAGACCCTCCCTTGAACCACACCGTCGGCCAGCTTGAGCTCGAAAGCGCCAGCCCGCCGTCGTCGATCGACATCACCGCGCCGATCGGCGCCAACGCCGTGGTCTTCGACTGGTGATATAGCAACGAAAAGATCGAACACAAGTCTCCCGGCGAGGCAAACCACTCGATTGAGTCGATGTCGCGGGGAGACGACTGGCTGGCCGAGGCGAGATTGATCGCCGAGAGGGGGACCTTGTCGACAACACGTGTCAGGTATGAAAGGCGCGCTGACCTGCGAAGTGACAGATAGACGTTTGCGTATTTCGGGTAGTCGGCGTACTTCAGCACGAAGTGCTCTCGGGTGTGGAGGAAGGGGAAGTCGAGGGCGGCGTGCTTGGATGTCGCGGCGACGGCCGACTCCACTGCGGAGCGCCCGACGAGCGACGCCAGCTCGTCGGCGGCCGTGTTGTCGCTGCTCGAGATCATCAACTCGGCGAGCTCGAGTACTGAGACACGTGTTCCGGCGGGCTCGGTCTGTAACAAGCCGCTCGGCAGGCTGCGCAAGCTCGAAGACAGCCGAACCGACTGCTGCCAGGTAAGACGACCAGATGCGATCGCCCGTGCCAGGGCCTCGAGCACGTACAACTTGAACATCGACGCGAGCGGGCGAGGCACCGTCGGGGAGATGGCATTGACCGCCATGCACACTCCCGACGGGGCGATGCGGGCTGCCTCGAAGCTGACGTCGGGTGCGAGCGAGCGCAACTTCTTGTCCACCCCGGTCCAGGTTGTTGGTTCTGCTGGCAACTGCGGCACCAAGCTCACATAGAGAACAGAGATCAGACCGGAGCTGTCGACAGCGATGTCTAGACCGAATCGCGTACCACCCGACACCACGTCGGCGAACAGAACATTCGCGTCCGTGCCGGCATCCAACGCGACGATCCGCCAGGGCGAGCGCGCACGGAGCTTGACGAGATCGCTATTCAGCTCACTCGGCGGCACCTTGGCGAGGAAGTTGGCATCGAAGTGTTGACGAATCGCTGCCGCCGGTACGGGGGGCACCTGTGCGACAGCAATGACCCATCCGAGCTGGTGTCCGGCGGGTGAGTCCGGGAGATCCGCTGCCAGCGTCACTCTCGCAGGTGGAGCGGAGTTCGCCAGAGGGGAACCTGCGGCCATCGAGAACTCGCCACCACCATCCACCACTGCCGCCAACGTCGCGATCACTACGAGCACGCCGATCGCGCGGCGCTGGCGTCTGATTCCCACCCGCCACATCGGACTGCGTTTTACCAGAGACTGCCCCTAATCGCGGGGCCGGTGACGTTCTTGCATGGCCCACGAGACCCACGCAGCTTGCGGGAGCCAGTGCTGTGTTACAGAGAGCGCATCCGCCGCTTATCGAGTTCCCACCAAGCCGGCCTTTATGGTGAAGGTTCTCGTTCGGTTCGGTTCTGGGCCGTTGGCGACGATGATCGGTGCTACGCGACTTTGGGGATGAGCGATCCCCAATACCAAGACCGACCCCTTCACTCCGTGCAAGTCGCGCTTTCGAGCCGGTGCGAGCCGCGTCGAACACGATGCGACCGGCTCACTCGACCCGCAACACCAACGCCGTCGGAGTCCTTGCCGCGACACGACCGGGTAGGGCAGCGACAATATTGGCGAGCAATAGCGCGCCAATAGCTATGAGGGCGATGGACAGGCTAGGGACGGTCGGAGCCGGTACCGCATTGATTTCGTGGGCAAACTGATCCCATAAGAAGCGCCCGAGGACGATCCCAATTGGAATGCCGACTACGGTTCCGATGGCAACTGCGATACTCGATTGCCAGGCGACGGTCGTGGCCAACTGACGCCCTGTGAATCCCAACGTCTTGAGGAGGGCGAGGTCGCGTCGGCGGCGTCGGACCGACGCGATCAACGTGAGCACCAGTGCGGAAACGGCGCCCACCGCGACACCGGCCGCAAGAAGAGCTGGAGTAGTCCCGGTCGACCGGTAGTTGACAATCTCAGCGGGCCGCTGCACGGACAAAAGGCTCACTCCGTAGTTAGTAGGAAGATTCAATGCGGCCGCCATCCGATTGAGTAAGCGAACTGCCGAGGCGAGCCTTACGGTGCTCTTGAGCCGCACAAAGATGGCGTTAGGACCAGTCGGGGAGTTTCCGAAACTGTTTCGTACCGAAGCGGGAATGAGCGTGTAAGTGAGAATGGCGCCGGTCCCCATCGAGAGATGATTGACGTTCACTCCGCTGATTCCGGTCGTCGGCAGGGTTGCCGTCCCGACGATGACAAGTCGGGTGGGTGGGTCGGATCCATATCGAACACTTACCGTTTCACCGAGGCGCTTATGCAGCGCCGCCATGGTCGTCGCCCCGAGCACGACTTGGTTCGAGGCCTGCAAGCCATGGCCGCTCAGCACGGGCGGCTCGACTACCGCATTCGGAGCTTCGCCCAAAACGGGAACAGACTGACCATCGACTTGAAGGTTCGCGAAGTACGCACCCGACCACGCGCTTACATCACGATCGTCGTTTAGAAGGGTCGCTGATCGGTTCTCGGGAATGTCACCGACACCGCCTCCACCACTCAGCTCAAAATTCCAGTTCCACCCGTAGAGCGAAGGATGCGATACGAGAGCACTCAGGCTGGCTCCAAAGGTAATTGTGGCAATAAGGACGACCACAGCCAGTGCCGCACCGCCGATCGCCGAGCGCACAGGAACCGCGGTACGCCCAGTTCCCGGTTCCAGTGCAAAGCGAATGCCTGTCACAGCTGAGGGAGGAAGACCAGCTCTTGCTGACGCCAAGGCAAGTCTCGATTGGGCCCCTCGCGATTGATTGCTCCTGCGGGCAATTCGATGCGGGGCGTCCCGGTATCCAAGCGCAATAGCGAACACGATGAAGCCGAGCGCGGTCGCGGCGAACCCAAGTCCGAGCACTGTCCAATCGAAGGCGAAGCCTCGCGAAGGATAAACGGCGCGAACCGGGCCGATCGGTGCGATTGGTGAGAGCGCTACGGCCACAGCAACAGCAACGAGTGCACCAACAACGATCGCGCCGAGTATGCCTATCACTGCGTCACCGACAGCCATCGTCGGGTTAGCGCCTAGTGCGCGCAGCGTCTCGAGATCATCACCGTACGCCTTCAACTGGCGCGCGATCACTTGGGCGACAACTAGGAACATCGCGAGCGCTGCAATCAGACCGAACACTCCGAGAGCGAGCGATTCAGGTCGAATCGCGCGTTCGGCTTTGGCGACTACGAGCGAGGTCGCGTGCGGGTCGAAAGGCAGCGCCGTCGGGAAGATCTTCTCGATTTCGGACTCGACCATCGGGACTGCGGCGCTCCCACCGTCGAGCTTGAGGTAGGCAAACGAAAAATCAGCACAACATGCGGTCAGCCGGTCGGTTAACGAAGGAGTAAAGAGTGCATTCTGCGCTGCTAAGGCGTCGACATCATCGAGCACGACCGCGTCGTTGAACACGACGATTCCGACCAGCTTCATGTCGATCCGCAGATAGGGGACCGTCGGCTGGGACGAGGAGGAGATTTGAGCCAGGGAGTAGATACCGAGGGGGCGAACCTCGCCGACGCGCCAACCGAATGCACGAGCCGCTCCGGCAGTCATCACGAACTCGTCGGCTCGCCGAGGATCTGCCATTCTTCCCTGCGTCACGGTGACTCGGTCTTGATCAAAGTACTGACCATTGACACTTCCGAACATATTCACGCTGACATTCGTGTTGATCGGCTGGCCGCTGTGACCTAGTGGAACCGCGTAGAGCTCTATGAAGCTTTCCAGCCGATTCACGCCGGGTAGCTCAGCGATTCTGTGATTAAGCGACGCGTTATAGCCTCGCTTTTGACCGAGCGCGGGGTTGTACAGGGCTGTTCCCAGACTCATGTCGGACGGGTTGGTGCTCGCGAGATATGTGGGAAATGAGGACTGCGTTCGGCGTCCGGCGGCCACAGCGCCCATTGCGACGCCACCGAGCAGCCCGATGAGAATGACTATGGACAAGTAGCCGCCCCACCGGCGCTCGAACGTGGAGCGGAATCGATAGCCGATCACCCCGAGGGTCTGCTTCATGCGTGTGAGAGTCGGTAAGTCAACTGCGTTTCCCCACTGCGCTTCGCCTCCCGGGTGCGAATCGGCCCGCCCGTAGTCGTCTGGCGACTCACCCAGTGTGACGAATCGGGACGACTTACCCGAGGTTGATAGCCGCACAAGCCCGACTCGTGCCACCACGAGTTTTCGCCGCTGTGATCACCATGCCGCCGCCCGCCGGAGCCGCGTCCGATACGGCGCTCCTGGACGTGGGGGCGCGAGCCACCCATACCGACGGATCGAAGTCGCGTCCCATAATGCGCGCTGAGATTCGCTCGAGGGTGCCCACAAACGCCGGCACTCGGACGGGGGCGCTCGGAGGGAGGGCGTCGGTCGAATGCCGGGTCATAGGCTGTATTTGTGCACCGAATCCTGATGCGCACGATCGTCTTCGATTTCC
>JBAVUF010000177.1:0-5614 GCA_049696635.1 Acidimicrobiales bacterium
TGCTGGCGATCGGTGGGTCGCCACAACTGACGTCCTCAGCTTCCGCAGGGACGACAGTGGACGGCAACTCATTGCAGGGCGATTACTGCGTATCGGCGAATGACTGCTGGGCGGTGGGATGGGTCTACACCGGAGGCGTGACGGGAGTTAACTGCACGACGGCAGGTAACACGTGCGTTCCGCTTGTCGAGAACTGGAACGGATCTCAGTGGAGCATCGTCCCATCGCAGGCGTCCAGTGGCACGGAGCCTGGCGGGTCAGCGACTGTCTGGTCGAGCAAGCTCTATTCGGTGAGTTGTGAAAGCGCCGCGATGTGCGTGGCAGTCGGTGTGACCACCTACAACGCCGTCGGCGCGATTCCGAGCTACACGCAGACGCTGATCGAAGAGTTCACCGGGGGGTCGTCGTGGAACATCGTCGCGAGCCCTGACAAAAACGCTCCCGCCCATACTCCGTCGTACAAGAATCTGTATAACAACAACGCGCTCCAAGGCGTGTCATGTACGTCGGATCAGTGCGTTGCAGTCGGACAGTTCTGCACCTCCACTCCGAGCGCGTTCCCAAGTGCGCCGCTGAGCGGCCAGTGCGGTTACCGGGGCTCGGCTTCCCCGCCGCCGGACGGGTCGTGGAGCGACACATTGATAGAGATGGAAAGAGCGGGAGGGGCATGGACAATCACTCCAAGCCCCGACGTCAACACCGACAGCACGTGGGCGACGATCAATGATGACCATCTCTTCGGTGTTCAGTGCATGTCAGACAGCGACTGTTACGCGAGCGGCTACACCCAGCCGCGAGCAGCGAAGATTCGGCCAATGTC
The DNA here is from genome assembly GCA_049696635.1 of Acidimicrobiales bacterium. Taxonomy (GTDB): domain Bacteria; phylum Actinomycetota; class Acidimicrobiia; order Acidimicrobiales; family Bog-793; genus CAVRXQ01. The sequence goes on from JBAVUF010000177.1 coordinate 821, forward strand.
GCTGCAGTGGAACGGCACCAGTTGGGGGACGTGGAACGGTTCGACCTTCGTCACCTCTGCGCCGATGTACAACCAGCCTCCCGACACCAGTCCCACGACCGAAGACAACTGGGATTTCGGCATGACCTGCATCCCTGGAACGTCGCCCGACGTCTGTTGGACCGTCGGCGCAATTGGGGGGACGCGCAACGAGACCTTGGCGGAGCAGTACACCGGGGGACCGGTGCATTCGTGGACGTCATTGCAAGGGACCTCGCCGCCGTTCACGAGTTACAGCCCCAACGTGCCCTCCACTTCCGGTAGCAATGGGGACCAGCTACAAGACATCTCGTGCATGTCTAATGGCACGTGCTTTGCCGTAGAAGTGAACTATTACCGCAATGGAGCTACGACCCTGCCCTGGAACCCGTTGATCGAAGAATGCACCAGTTGCAACGCGACAACGCCGACAACGCCGAGTTGGACGGTGGCCCAGTCACAGAACCTGTCACCAATCAGCTCGAACGCGGCCAGCGTTCTCTACGGCGTCTCTTGCACTGGGACGAACTTCTGCATGGCCGTCGGCTTCTTCTGCACCGGTTCCGGTGATTGTCTTTACTCCACCGACGGCAGCCAGTATCAGACGCTCGCCGAGGAATGGAACGGCTCGGGGTGGAGCATCACTTCGAGCCCCGACGCCTCGGGATAAAAGCGCGCCAGTAATTGAATTCACCTTCGAGTGCGGGGTCGGCGCACGCGATGACCTCGACGGCAACCGACGGGAAGAGTCCACTCACTCTTGCTCCTCCGGCGCGAGACAGTCTCGTGGGCAACGCCTTACGCTCACGGCCTTCGGGAGGCTGACGACAGAAGACAGCCGGCCGATCGGCGGAGCTGTGATCGAGATCAGTACGCTCGCGCTCAATGGCCGCCGATCGGGTATATGACTTCGAGCGCGTCCGGGCCGAGATCCTGCACGTCCCGCCGACACCCCTCCCCCAATTCGACGCGCCGCGGCTCACCCCGTTGACGGTTCCGCTCGAACAAGCAACGGTCGGAATCGTGACGACTTGCGGCGCCTACTTTCCCGACCAAGAAAGACTCGGAGAGACCGAAGACACGAGTTATCGACTCTTGCCGCGTGGGCGACCCACCCGGCATGTGCTGATCGCACACAGAACGCCCGTCCGAGTCTTTGCAGAAGCAGACCCCAACGTCGCCTATCCCCTCGACCGTCTTCTCGAGCTCGAGGATGCCGGCACAATCGGCGGAGCGGCGGAGGCCGCGATCTCCATGGTCGGCTCGATCACGCGCTACGACGAGCTCGCGCTCGAGGTGGCGCCTTCTATCGTCGATGATTTCACGTCGATGCACGTCGACCTTGTTCTCGTGCTTCCCTTCTGCCCCCAATGCCATATCGCCGCCGGGGTACTTGCTCGTGCGATCGAGGCCCGGGGCCTCGCGACGACGACCATCGGCACCCTCCGCAGCCACCTGCTCGCGCTAAAGCCACCCCGGGCGCACTTCCTGGACTTCCCGCTCGGTTGTCCGTGCGGTCGCCCGAATCGGCCTGACCAACAGCGCGACATCCTTCGGCATGCACTCCGTCTGGCAGCAAGTGAGTGGCCGGAATGGCAACTTCGTCGGCTGCCGCAGAGTTGGTCAGAAAGAGACGACCGCGGGTGGGAAGCGTACGTCGACAACCTGTACCGGCTCGACGGAGAGATCCGTGCGACCGTCGCACGGCACGCCAGTGAGCATGAGCGGCTCGGAATGTCGCTGCAGGGGCGCGAGCACGACTTCTTGGTTCGTTGCAACTGTTAGTGACCGCCTACGCGTCCAGCCAAGGAAGTGCGCTCCCCCGTCTGCCAACTTCCCTTTCTCTTGGAGGTTGTCTCTGCATACCTCTGTATAGGGGTCAAAGGCAGCTGCGGAGCTTGGCGTTAGCGGCTGGGGATGACACGTCCCATCGTCTTCAATGTTTCGACGTAAGGGACCGTCCGTAATTGGGAGGCGTTGCTGCCCACCGGGAGACCCTCGCCCACCGCTGCGTCGCCCAACTGTGCCGCGTACCATGCCTCCGAACCGGTCGGTGGGAGCATCGGCGACGGGTCACTTGATCCGTCGGGTGATGAAACCGAGGTTGGTGTGGACGCGAAAGTGACCCTGCGAGACGTCGCAAGGTTGGCGGGAGTTCACCCCGCGACGGCGTCGCGCGCGCTGAACGAAGAGGCACGCTCACTCGTACGCGACGAGACCGCGCTTCGGGTTGCCGAGGCCGCCCGTGCGCTCGACTATCGACCGGACCACCTCGCGAGAAGCTTGAAGACGCGCCGGACCGCCACGATCGGCGTGCTGGTGCCGGATATCACGAATCCGCTCTTCCCGCCAATCCTGCGCGGCATCGAGGACCAGCTGAATCGAAAGGGTTATGTCGCGCTCATCGGCAACACCGACAACGACCACGATCGAGAACGCCGCGTCGTCACGGAGATGCGCGATCGCGCGATCGACGGGCTGATCGTCGCCACGGCGCGGCGCCATCACCCGCTACTCGTCGAATTGTCACGCAACGGCCTCCCGATTGTCCTCGTCAACCGGGTCGTCGAAGACCATGTGCTCCCGTCCGCCTCGGTCGACGACAAAAAGGGCATTCGAGCGGCCGTCGCTCATCTCGTCCACCTCGGCCACCGGCGCATCGCGCACGTAGCCGGCCCGCAAGACCTCTCGACCGGGCACGGACGGTACCTCGGTTTCCTCGCCGGACTCGAAGCTTCGGGAATCGACGCGGACCCGACACTCGTCGCCTTCGCCAACGCGTTCTCCGAAGCGGAGGGCTTCCGCTGTACTGAAGAACTTTTTGCGAGCGGTCACCGTTTCACCGCCATCGTCGCCGTGAACGACACGCTCGCCCTCGGCGCTCTCCGCTCGATGCGCTCGCGAGGCATCGCCTGTCCTGAGCAATGCTCGCTTGTCGGCTTCAACGACATGCCCTTGATAGATCGCATCCAGCCGCCGCTTACGACGGTGCGGATCCCTCAGTACGAGATCGGCTCCTGGGCCGCCCGGCTCCTCTTCGAGCGAATGACCGAACGCCGGGATCCCGCGAAGACGTTCTTACTCCCCTGCGAGCTCGTCGTGCGCGAGTCGACCATGCCACCTCCGCGTCGAGAAAGAGAAGTCGACCCGGCGAAGCGTCTTCTCGCCCGGCCGAGGCGGTCCCGCCACTAATCAAACGGCGAGCTGGCGGGCCATCCAATCAGCTGCATAAGGACGGTGCCGGTAGACGCCGTTGGCGCAGCCGTGGTTCCCCTCTTCGAGCAACAGCAGCTCACTCGGTCCGGACACCTCTTTGGAGAGTCGGACAGCTCCTTCCCAACCAAAGAGCCGGTCTTTTTTCCCAAAGACGACGAGGAGCGGACACTCGACGTTGCCTGCCACCGCTTGGAGGGTGAGCGCTGTCGCCTTTTCCCGCGCCTCGTCGGGTCGCGACGAGTGCGACCGGGAGACGAAGGCGTCGCGCGTCAGGCTCGGCAACTGCTCCCATGAGGCGCCAAAGTCGTAAGGGCCGGCGAGCGCGATGCAGGCGCGGACCCGCTTGTCCCCCGCCGCGACGCGGGGGGCGTAGTAGCCGCCGAGGCTGACACCCCAGACCCCGATGCGGTCGGGGTCGACGCCGGGGAGCGTGACAAGGTGGTCGACGATCGCGCGACCGGGGACCTCCCAGTCGGGTCGGATCGCAAGGGCATATTCCGCCTCACCTTGGCCCGGTCCGTCGACGGCGAAAGTGCCAACGCCGCGGTCGAGAAAGGAGCGCTCCACAAGGCGAAACTCCTCTTTCGCGGAGTCGAGTCCGGGGATCAGCACCACCACGGGATGCGGTCCTGCGCCATTCGGAAGGCGGAGCATCCCGAAGAGCTGCGCGCCGTCGAAGTCGATCACTTCTCGCCGTCCCGGAGGGTCGAGATGAAAAAGCGCGTCGAGGAGACAGCGAACGGCATGGTCGTGGGCGACCTTTGCTTCCTCAGGATGCCGAACGAACAGGAACTTGCCGAAGTGGTAACTCGTCGCGGCCTGCGCGAGGTGCTCACCGGCTGAACGGGTTCGGCCCTCGGCAAGGGCCGCGCGTCCGAGATCATCGTGGCGTGCCCCGATGAGGCTCCAGGCGGCACACCAGTCGTCCCAACGATCGACTGTGCGCGCCACTTCCGCGTAGTCGCTGGCGTCGATCCCGTTGGCGGTGAAACGTGGCTCCCAGTTCGTGATCGCCGTCGTCAGCTGCTCGTCGGCCATGTGCCCTCCTCGTGACCGCCCGGTTGCGAAGATCGTAGACATCGCCGCTGGACGAGCCCTTCGGTGCGCCGACGTCCCGGAGCTCGTCTTGACCGCCCCGGGTCCCGGCGCGAGAGTTCTGCCGCAATCGATTGCATCGCATTCCTGGGGGTAGCGCGTGACCAGCTCCGAGCGGCCGATCGGATGGATCGGCGCAGGCCGGATGGGCAGCGCGATGGTGGCGCGCCTCATCTCGGCGGGCCTCGACGTGTCGGTCTACAACCGCACCGGCGCCAAACTCGAGCCGCTCGTCGCGCAGGGTGCCAAGGCCGCCGACACGATTGGCGAGCTCGCCGGACGGCAGGTGGTATTCGTCACCGTCAGCTCCTCGGAGGACCTCCTCGCCGTGCTCGGCAGCGAATGCGGCCTGCTCCGCCAAGAGCAGGTCCCAGAGTTCGTCGTCGACTGCTCTACCGTCTCGGTCGAGGCCTCTGCGGAGGCGCGCGCCCTCGCCGCAAGCCGCGGCGCCGTCCTCCTCGCCGC
>JBAVUF010000178.1:0-36362 GCA_049696635.1 Acidimicrobiales bacterium
GGGGGGCCGGGCATTGACGATCTCGCCCGCATCGGCGATGCGCGTCGGCGTGCCCTCGACGCCGCCGCGTCGGCACGCGAGTGAGGACACCGAGGAAAACCGGCGTCGGCCAGTAGATTCGACCAGGTCAACGGGCCGAGGTCGCCCGGGAGGTGATCGTGCGCAGCGCGAGGTCGGGCCTCGTGGCAGCGGTCCTGGTCTCTGGGGCGCTGCTCGCCGCGTGCGGGAACGCGCCCTTGGTGACGTCGGGGGCAGGGAACACCGCCGGAGTGAGTGTCACGAGGATCCTCGTTGGAGGGCTCGCCTCGCTGACCGGGCCGCTGCCGGCCGACTTCGCGCCGGCGATCGCCGGCGCCCAGGCGTATTTCGACACGATCAACGCAAGCGGCGGCGTGAACGGGCGGCGTATCGATCTCGCCTATCGGATCGACGACCAGTCGAACCCGTCCACCGACGCTGCCGCGGCTCGCACGCTGGTCGAACAGGACCACGTGTTCGCGGTTGTTCCAGTGGCGACACCGTCGTTCGCCGGGGGGCCCTTCCTAGCGTCGCACGACGTCCCGACGTTCGGTCTCAACGTCAACCCGAATGCGGATTGGGCGGGTCCTTCGATGTTCGGCAACACGGGTTCATACACGGACTTCAAGGGCGCCCAGCTGCAGTCGGCCTACCTCGCCGAGCAGCATCACGTGAAGAACGCCGCCGTCATCGCCTACAACATCGCCCAGTCGGTCCAAGGTTGCGATTCCGTCGTCTACGCCTTCAAAAAGTACGGGGTGCACCTCGCGTTCGAGGATCTCTCGGTACCGGTCCCCGCTTTCAACTTGAACGCCGACGTGACACGCATGAAGGCGGCTCACGTCGACATGGTCGTGTCCTGTCTCGATCTCACGGGAAACGTGTTGTTGGCGAACACGATGCATGAAGAAGGGCTCACCGGGGTCACCCAGTTCTGGTTCGATGGCTACGACGAGTCGGCACTTCGGCAGTTCCACTCCTCTATGCAAGGGGTGTACTTCTTCCTGTCGAACGTCCCCTTCGAGGTGACGACGCTCGACCCCGGAAAGTACCCCGGGATGGATGACTTCATCGCCGCGCTGAAGCAGTACGAACCGAACAGCGCGCCGAGCGAAGCTGCCCTCGCCGGATGGCAGAGCGCCGACCTGTTCGTCGAAGGGCTGAAGAAGGTCGGCCGCGACGTGACGCGCTCTCGACTCGTCGCGGCGCTGAACAAGCTCAGCGACTACACGGCGGACGGCATCGATGCGCCGATCGACTGGCAAAGCGCCCACGCAGCGGTGACGCCGCCGTACAACTGCGGTGCCTTCGTGCAAGTGCAAGGTGCCCGCTTCGTGCCGGTTTACGGCACTCCGCCGAGCGTGTTCAGCTGTTTCCCGTCCCCTGATCCGAAGCACGCCCCGCTCGTTCCGCTCGACCCGCTGCCGAAAGGCGTTCCGCCGCTCCCGGGATCGTTCTCGGGTGGCTGACGGCCCGCCGGGACCTTCGACATGAGCCAATTCCTCTCGTACGCGCTGCCCGGCATCCCATTCGGGTGCGCTTACGCATTGTTGGCGCTCGGCCTCGTCCTCACCTTCAAGGCGTCTGGCGTCTTCAACATCGCCTTCGGGGCGCAGGCGTACGTCGCGGCCTTGGTCTTCGATGTCGCGGTCGAAAACGGCTGGCCGAGGTGGGCGGCGTTCATCGTCGCGGTCGTGCTCTTGAGCCCCGCGATCGGCATCGCGCTCGACCGGGCGCTTTTCCGATCGACGCACAGCGCCCCTCCGCTCGTGAAACTCGTGCCTTCCCTCGGTCTGCTCATCGCAATCCCGAGCATCACCCAGATGATCTTCGGGATCTCGCAACGGCTCGCTCCTCCCGCGCTGGCGCTAAATCCCGATGCCGTCGAATTCCGCGTCGCTCGGGTCGCGGTCACTGGCTCGGAGGTCCTGACGACCCTTGTCACCGCCGGGGTCGTCATCGTCCTCGCCCTGATCTTTTCGCGGAGCCCGATCGGACTCGAGATGCGCGCCGTGGTCGAGAGCGCGCGGATGACGGAACTTGATGGGATCCGCGCCGATCGCGTCAGCGCCTTCGCGTGGGTTCTCTCGAGTCTCCTCGCCGGACTCGCGGGGGTGCTGCTGGCGCCTGACTTCGCGACCTTGGATCCCTCGAACTTCACCGCGTTGTTGGTCGCTGCCATTGCGGCGGGCGCGATCGGCGGGTTCGCGAGCCTGCCGCTCACCCTCGCCGGGGGGCTGGTGCTCGGTGTCGCGCAGGAGGTGATCGGCGGCTATCTTCCCTCGGGCAGCGTGCTCGCCTCGGGGTTGCGTCCCTCCTTCCCGTTCCTCGTCCTCGGCGTGCTGCTCGTCGCTGGGCGTCGCTTCCGACCCACCGGAGTTTTTTCCGACCCGCTGGCGGTGGTCGATCCGCCCGCTCCGTCGCTCCGGCCGCCCGGCCGGATGGAAGAGGTTGCGCTCGGCTCCCGTGCCTTCATGGCGTTCGCCGCCGCCGTGGTCTTCGTCCTTGCAGCGGTCGTCCTCCCAGGCAATTGGGAGTTCACTTTGACCCAGGGGGTCGTGCTTGCGACGATCCTTTTGTCGATCACGCTGCTCACCGGGTTGAGCGGCCAGATCTCGCTCTGTCAGGCAGCCTTCGTCGCCGTCGGCGCCTTCACCGCCGCGCAGCTCGCGGTCCACTTCAATACGGCGATCCTCATCGGCGCCCTCGCTGGCGGCGCGCTCGCAGCGGTGGTCGGCGGCCTGATAGCGCTGCCGGGTCTCCGCCTCGGTGGGATCGCGCTCGCGATCTTCACTCTTTCGTTCGCCCTCTTGTGCGACAACGTCTTGTTCCAATACTCATGGTCCGGCAACGGTGCATCAGGGCTGTTGGTCCCGAGACCGGAGATCGGCGGGTTGAACTTCACCGGCAACACGGCGTTCTTGCTGCTTTCTGTTGTCGTGCTCGCGATCGCGGCGATCGCCGTCCGCCTCGTTCAGCGCTCGACTCTTGGCGGCGAACTCGTTGCTCTGCGCTCGAGCGAGGTGGGCGCGCAATCGATCGGCATCGATGTTCGGCGACTGCGCATCGTCGCCTTCGTCCTTTCGGCGGCGGTCGCTGGCGTCGGCGGAGGCCTTTATGCATCGCTCGAACAGGGCGTCTCACCGAGTGACTTCAACTACGAGTTCTCACTGCTTTTCGTTGTCATCGTCGCGATAGTCGGCGTCTACTCGGTCACGGGCGCCATCGTCGGAGGTATCGCCTACGCGGTTATCAACCAGGCGGTCAGCTCGTTACCCACGCGCTTTGACGAGATGCTCGCGCTGATCTTCGGCGTCGCTGCGCTGAGCTACGTGCGCCACCCCGAGGGCATCGTCGAATTCGGCCGACGTTGGATTCTCGACCGTGCCGAACAGTTCGCGCACTATTTGAATCGTGCCGGAGAGAGCGGCTCGGGACTCGCGACCGAGAGCGGGAAAGGTGCCGGTTGAGATGGCCCTTTTGGAAGCGGCCGGCATCTCAAAGCATTTCGGAGGGATCACCGCCCTCACGCCGATCGATGTGGAGATCGACGAAGGGGAGTTCGTCGGGCTCGTCGGCCAGAACGGGGCGGGTAAGACGACCCTTTTCAACTGCCTGCTCGGTATCGAGCACCCCGACACCGGGACGGTCGCGTTCGACGGGGGCCGGATCGACGAGCTGCCGACGTATCGACGGGCACGTCTCGGCATCGGACGAACGTTCCAGCGGCTCGAGCTCTTTGCTGGGATGACGCCGCGCGAGCATTTCGTCCTCACGGCGCGGATGCGCGAGAAGAAGAGTCCCTTGCTCGCCCGCCTCTCATCGATCGGTCGTCCAGTGGGCGGCGAGAAAAAGATGGTGGAGTCGATTCTCGAGCTCGTCGGGCTTTCGAAGGAAGCCGATGTGCCAGTCGAGGCGCTCAGCCTCGGGCACGGCCGACTCGTCGAACTCGGCCGGGCGCTGATCGGTGAACCGCGCCTTTTGATGCTCGACGAGCCTTCTTCGGGTCTCGATGCCGAAGAACGCCAAGAGCTCGTCGACATCCTGCGGCGGGTGCACAGCCAGCGCCACGCTGCGATCCTCCTCGTCGAGCACGACTTGGAGATGGTCTCTTCGCTCGCCAATCGACTCCTCGTGCTCGACTCCGGACGGCTCATCGCCGACGGACCGACATCGGAAGTGCTCGCGAATTCGGAGGTCCGCCGGACGTACCTCGGTCGCGTCTCGCCGGTCGCTCGGCGCGTCGTGGAAGGCGACGGCGCATCGTCTGGGGGGGAACCAGTGCTCGAGTTGCACGAGGTCTCCGCGTCCTACGGGCCGTATCGGGCGCTTTTCTCGGTCTCGTTCGCCATCGCGAAGGGCTCGGCCGTCGCGCTCATCGGGCCGAACGGCTCGGGCAAGTCGTCGGTCGCGCGCGTCTGCACCGGGCTCGTTCCCGCGACGGCCGGCACGATCCACCTCGGGGCGCTCGACGTGACGCGCTGGCCGGCCTGGAAAATCGCGCGCGACGGCATTGGCCACGTCCCCGAGGGGCGATCCGTGCTCGGCTCGCTCACCGTCGAGGAGAATCTCGAGCTCGCCTACCGTGTCGCGCTCGGTCGACACCACGTGCCAGACGCGATCACACGCGCGTACGAAACGTACCCGCGCCTCGGCGAGCGCCGCGACCAGCTCGCCGGAACGCTCTCAGGCGGTGAGCAGCGCATGCTCGCCGTCGCCCGCGTGCTCTCGGTGCCGATGAAGCTGCTGATCGTCGACGAGCTCTCGCTCGGGCTCGCGCCGAGCGCAGTCGATGAGGTCTACGACGCGCTGACCCGGGTGCGCGAGCACGGGACGGCACTCCTGCTCATCGAACAGCACGTCGAGTGGGCCCTCGAGCTCGTCGAGCGCGCCGTCGTGCTGTCGCACGGCACCGTCGTCTTCGAAGGGCCGGCAGCCGACGCCCGCGCTGCCGAATCCGGCGCTCTTTTGATGCCCTGAGAGCGATTAGAGCCGCGCGAAGGCGGCGATCACCTGGTCCAGGTGCTCGTCGGTCAAACCGGCGCTTGCTTGGATCCGAAGCCGCGCCTTTCCGACCGGAACGACGGGGTAGGAAAAACCGACGACGAGCACGCCTGAGTCGAGGAGCTTTTTGCTCGCGCGTTCGACCTCGACCGCGTCACCCAAGATGATCGGGACGATCGCGCTCGGACTGTCTTCGATCTCGTAGCCGAGATCGCGCAACCTCTCTCGAATTTGAGCGGCGTTGGCGCGCAATCGGCCGACGCGCTCGGATTCGGAGTTCAAGATCTCGATGGCGCGACGCGCCGAGCGGGCGACGGTCGCCGGCAGCGCGTTCGAGAACAGGCTCGGACGCGCCCTTTGGATGAGGAGATCGATCAACTCCCCGCTCGACGCCACGTAGCCGCCGGCGGCCCCTCCGAGCGCCTTGCCGAGCGTCCCCGTCGTGACGTCGACGGATCCGGCGAGCCCGTAGTGCTCCGCCGTCCCGTGTCCCGTTTCGCCCAACACGCCGACTCCGTGGGAGTCGTCGACGACCAGCAGCGCGTCGTACGTCCGGCAGAGCACGAGGATCTCGGGAAGGCGGGCGAGGTCACCTTCCATCGAGAAGACGCCGTCGGTAGTGACCCACCTGATTCCCGAGGTCGAGGCTCCCTTGAGCGCGGCTTCGAGTTCGGCGAGGTCGTTGTGGGCGTAAATTTTCCGCTCGACGTCGCGGGACTGACGGATCGCGTCGATGATGCTCGCGTGGTTGAGCGCGTCGGAGATCACCGTGTCGCCGGTCGCCATCACGGTCGGGAAGAGGGCTTCATTCGCGTTCCAGCAGCTCACGAAGGTGAGCGCCGACTCGGCCGAGGACATCGCTGCGAGGGCGCGCTCGATCTCATGGTGGACGTCGAAGGTTCCGCAGATGAAACGCACCGAGGCGGTGCCGGCGCCTCGCGTCTTCAGCGCATCGATCCCCGCTTCGACGACGCGGGGGTCGCTCGCGAGCCCGAGGTAGTCGTTCGAGCACAGGACGATCACCTCTCGCCCGTCGATCGTTGCGACGGGACCCATCGGACTCGAGACCGTATGCAGCGCCTTGTATTGGCCGGTCTTGCGAAGATCGTCGATCACCGCGCCGGACCGACTCGCGAACGTCTCGCGAGCGCTCATCGGCGGTCTCCGTCGATCTCGAAGATCACCTTTAACGCTTCGTGTCCCGCGAGGAGCGAGAAGGCATCCTCGAACTTCTCGAGCGGAAGGATGTGTGTGATGAGACGGTTGGCATCAAAGCCGCTCGTGGTCAAAAAGCGTTCGAGCGCGTACCAGGTCGAGAAGATCAACCGGCCATAGATCCCGAGCACGCGCGCCGCCTTGAAAATGACATCGTTCGGCAAATCAAGCGGGATCGCGGAAGCGGGGAGGCCGAGGAGCGCCGCTGTGCCACCTTTCGCGAGTGCGGCGAAGCCGCCGCGCAGTGCGTCGGGATGACCGCTCATCTCGATGAGGACTTCCGGGCCAGAACCGAGCGCCGCGTCGACCACCAGCTCGGGCCAGTCCGCGCTTGTCGAGTTCACGGTCACGTCTGCGCCGAACTCTTCGGCGAGCGCCAGCCGATGGTCGTCGATATCGGTCGCGATGACGCGTGCGGCGCCGAGGTACCTCGCGATCGCAACGCTCGCGAGTCCGATCACACCTGATCCGGTGACGAGGACGTTTTTCCCCGATACCTCGGCAGCGGTGACGGCGTGCATTGCGTTGCCGAGCGGGTCCATGATCGCCGCGACGTGGTCAGAGATGCGAGCGTCGAGCTTCCAGATGTTGCGTTCGGGCATCGAGAGGTACGGAGCGAAACATCCGTCGCGATCGACGCCGATGATGCTGAGGTTCTCGCAGATGTGCTCGCGGCCCGTCCGGCAGTGCTCGCAGCTCTGGTCGCCGATGTGACCCTCGCCGCTCACCCGATCGCCGACCGAGACTGCCGTGACGGCGTCCCCCACAGCCGCGACTCTCCCCATGAACTCGTGTCCGACGATGATGCCCGGCGGGACGCGCGAGGAGCTCCACTCATCCCAGTCGTAGATGTGGCGGTCGGTGCCGCAGATTCCGGCATAGCCGACCTCGACAAGGACGTCGTTCGGCCCGATCGTGGGCACCTTGGCGTCGAAATCGAGTTCGAGACCTCGGGAAGGAAGCGCCTTGCGCAGTGCCGTCATCGTCTGTTGCACCACGAAGTTCCTCCCTCGAATTCGCGGGGATGTGCATACCCCACGCTGGTCCAACAGGCAAGCTAACTGTCGCATCAAGCGTTCGTCGCGTGTCCCATCGAACACTTTCGCCTCGAGGGCGTCCGAACGTGTGGATCGCATCGCGAAGTCGCTCCATTTGTCCGCGCGGCCCATCGCCAACGCGGCGAGGACGGCAACTTCGAAGGAAGGCTGAGCGGTCTGTCCTGGAGCGGCGATCCCGCTGCTCGTACTTCGTCCGACGCTGAGGTCGCCGCGTTCCGCGATTCCGGGGCGCGCACTGCGGTCAATAAACGGGGGGAATTTAGTGGAGCCGGAGTATTACAGGGTCGGCTGCAGCAGTTCGATCCGGTTGCCGAACGGATCAGAGACGTACAGCCGCTCGTATCCGGGGAGTGGTTCGTCAGTTTCGACTGGGAAGCCTTCGTTTTGTAGGCGTTTCGCGAGGTCGTCGAGTCCGGAGACGAGCAACGCCGGATGGGATTTCTTCGCCGGCCGGAACTCGGATTCGACGCCGAGATGTATCCGCACCGTGCCGTTCTCGAACCAACAGCCGCCGCGCACGGCGAGGTTCGGGGGCTTGGTGACCTCGGTCAGTCCGAGGATGTTGCCATAGAAATGGCGCGCCTTGTCTTCCTCACCGGGCGGCATCGCGAGTTGCACATGATCAAGTCCCGTGATCGCCACCCGACGATGTTCGCGCGCTGAGGGTCCTCTGAGTCGTCGGCATCGCAGCGGTCGCTGACCACTCGCTCACCAAGGCGATGTGCTGCACTTCCACACCGTCGGCCGGTCACTCTGCCCGTCACTCCGCAACGGGGCCGAGCGCCGTTTGTCCGCTCTTTCAGGACTCAACGGTGACGAGGGTTCCGAGTTGCAACAGCCCGTATGAGCGCTCGGCCACCGCCCAGGACAGCTCGACGCATCCGAAACTTTGTGGGAAGCCGTATTCCGCCCGGTAGATGTAGTGGACCGCGTCCGAACCGTTGAAATACGAAATCCACGAAACAGGGTCCGAATAGGGCTGGCCGAGCGGACTCACTCCTGACATCACCTGGTTCTGGAACTTTAGATAGACCGCGTACGTTCCATCTGCGGTCGGCGATGCTGCGATGCCGGTGTTGGCCGGCGACTCGAGGACGACATGGCCGTCCTGGAAAATGGTGATCGTCTCTGGCCGGTTGTTTCCCACGTTCTTATCGACAAGCGCATAGGTGAAGCCGTCCGGGTTGCGGTGCAGCATCGGTCGCCTTCCGAGTCGAAGCAGTGTTGACCAGAACGGTCCCGACAATCCGCTACCCGCTGCGAGATTCTCGCTGCGATCGAACGACGTGAGCGCGCTTTGGAGTATCTGAGACGACGACCTGTCCGGCCGCCAGAGCTCGCGAAGCGGCTGCGGGGCGTCTGCAGGGAAAAGGAAGCGACCGTGCGGGGCGACGTAGACCGCCCTCTCGAACTCGGCCGGGGTCCTTGCGAGCGGTCGCCCGGGATGCCAAGTGACCGGCAGGTACCCAAGCTGCGCGAGAAGTTGTTCGGCACGCAGGACCGATCCGCCTTCCGTGGTGAACGCCGCCGTGTCCGTTGCCTTCAATCGGGCACCGTCGATTGCGACGACGCCGCTTTCTCCACCCCGAATCGTGACGGTGACTTTGCTGTCGGGAGGGAAGGCGCCGGTTGGCGTGAAAACCAGCAGTCGGCCGCTCGTTGTCCAGTTGCCTGGGACGCTTGGCGAGAGCAGAGGGGGAGGCGCGCTCGTTGAGATCGGAGAGGAAAAGCGGATCGCGATTTGCGAGGTTCCGGGCACGTTCTTCGCGTCCTGAGATGGAGAAACCGAAGTTACGCGCAGATCCGCTTCGCGTGGCGTTGCCGAGGCGACTGCCACAGGTCCGAACCCGCTGAGGCACCCGAATGCCGCCACGATCGGCAGGGCCCGACGCGCCCAATTGGACCCTCGCCGCCGAACGGTTCGCTCATCGTGCGTCATGTCCCCATTCTGGCGGCCCGCGACATCATGGGGTCGCAACGGAGGTCGAGCGAGCTTCGGTCGAGCGATGTCATCACATTGCCGTTTGGTTCGTGCCCGATTCCCTGTCGACGAGGATCGCCGAAGCGGGGCTGCGAACTAACGCTGGATCGGAGCAACGACGAGGCCCGACTTGCGCCACCCGGATAGACGATTGGAGACGGTGCGAGACGAGCTATTAATCAGGTCTCTCAACCGCAAGCGGATGGCTCGGTTGGTACAAACCAATCTCACTGCCACCAGGAAGCCGGATCTTGATCGCGGAGCCCCACCGCGCCTCTTCGACGTCGGAGCACACGATGCCGAGCGCGGCGAGTGTCCGCATCTCCGTGCCGAGGTCATCGCACATCAGGTAAAGCTCTGTTCCCGGGGTCTCAGCTGGGTGGATAGCGACTTCTGCTGGGGGAAGCGCAAAGATCAGCCAGCCATCTCCTGCGTCGACTGACTGAAATCCAAACACTTCGGCGAGGAACGAGCGATCAGCGGCCGCGTCCTTGCTGTAGATGATGAGGTGAACGCCGAACATCGTGATCACATCGTCGCAGATCTGCGCTTGTCATCCCCCAAGTGCATTTCAAGAGCCAAGATCTTCGGACGTAGGCGATTTGGCGCATCCGCGAACGCACTGAGCACCGCGGCATGCGGACGGGCTCCAATGGCTGGTCCCGCCGTAAACCACCAAGACCGCATCACTCGGCTCGCAACGACGGTGCGGTCGCGGTGCGCGAGGCGAACTGACCCGGAAGGTACGCGACGACGTTGGCGAGGACGATGGCACCGATCGCGACAAGGACGATTGGCACAACGGGGACCGTCGGTCGAGGAACGGCATAGATCTCGCGGGCGAAGACGCCCCACAAAGTTCGACCGACTATGACGCCCAGTGGCACTCCGATGACGACGCCGACTGCCGCTGCGATCGACGCCTGCCACAGAACTGCCGCCGACAACTGTCGCCGGACGAAACCGAGCGTCTTCAACAACGCGAGATCCCTTCGCCTCCGACGGACAGAGGCGAACAACGTCAGTCCAAGCGCAAAAGCCGCCGCGACTGCGAGCCCCGAGGCGAGGAGCGCTGGAGTGGACCCCATCGTCTTGTAGTTGACGATCTCGGCCGGTTGTTGGACGGAAAGGACTTCGAAGGTGCCCCCTCCCGAATTCGGATCCGTCTGCACCGCCTTCGAGATCCTTTCGGCTATGTGCTGGAGCGACGCGAGCGCGGCGCGGGGCGGGGTGCCTTCGTGAAGTCGAATAACCACGATCGGCTCGCCGTTTTGCAGCGGGTCCTTGCTCGCGCTGTAGCGCCGGAACGTGAGTGGCGCGATGTCTTCCAAAATGAGCGCGCCAGCGCCCATCGACGGGTGCAGAGTCCCGCTGTCGCCGATGGCAGGAAACGTCGCCGTGCCGACGATTCGAACGCGGGTCGGCGGCACGTACGCGGGCGCATCCTTCGGCGTTCCGTAGCTGACGACAACCCAATCGCCGACTCGTTTGTGTAGCTGCGAGAGCGTCGCTCCTCCCAGGACGATCTGGTGAACGTTCTGCAATCCGTGGCCTGAGAGGATCGGTGGCGATATCGGCGTCCGCGAGTTCGTGAGCATCGCCGGAACCGTCAGACCGTCGATTTGCGGGTTCGCGAAGCCGAATTCGGTCCAGCTCGCGACGTACCGGTCCTGACGGAGCAGGCGATCAGAGAGCGCTCCTGGGACGTTGCCGCTTCCGACTTCTTCTATCGCGTAGTTCCAATTCCATCCGTAGAGCTTGGGGTGCGAGACGAGGGTGCTCAGTCCGTCGCCGAATGTGACCGTGGTTACGAGCACGAGCACGGCCAGCGACGCGCCGAGAAATGCGGAACCGACTGGCACGCTGTCGCGTCCATGACCGCGGGCGACCGCGAAACGGATTCCAGCAATAGCGGCGGGCGGCAATCCTGTGCGCGCGGCACGGTCAACGATGGCAGACGAGTTTTGCATTCGCGCGAGAGGGTCAGGTGCCGAGCCTCGTCGTATCGACGCGGCGGCGTACAAAAGGGCGATAACCGACAGGAGGAACATCGCGACGCCGAAGCCGGAGCCGAGCACCGTCCAGTCGACGTCGATCCCGGGCGACGGGTCGACCTGCCGGACGGCACCGATCGGGAAGAGCGGCGTGAGCGCCAGTCCAACTGCCAGCGCCAGGAAGGCTCCGATGAGGATCGCGCCGAACAAACCGAAGAACGAGTCCGCAGTGATCATCACCCGGTCCGCACCGCAAGCTCGCAAGATTTCGAGGTCGCGTCGGTTGGACCGGATGGCACGGCCGATCGCCTGGCTCGCGATGAGGAGGGCTGCCAGCGCCGCGATCACACCGAACGCCGCCAGCGCGATCGACACCGGCTCGGTCGCCCGCTCCACCTGTCCCTCGACGACCGAAGTCACATGGAACTGGTAGGTGCTTCCTTTCGGCAGGAGTCCGATCAGCTCGCGTTCCACGACAGGAACGTTCTTCGATCCCCCGTCGAGAACGAGCGCGTAGTCGGCGAATCCTGCCGCCTTCGAGCTGATCAAAAGGCGGGAAACAACCGGCGTCAAGAGCGCGAACGTCGGGTACCGGTCGACCTCGTCGTGAACGACGGCGTCGTCGAAGGCGACGATGCCGACCAACTTCATCTTGAAACGTGCGGCTGGCGGGCTACTGGGGAGCGGGGTGTTTGACGAGAACGCCGCTGCAAACGTGTACGCCGCCAGCGGGATGGTTTCCCCGACGTGCCAGCCGAGGATGCGAGCGGTTTCGGCGGTGACCGCGAATTCGTTCGAACTCGCCGGGTTTGGCACCCTTCCCTCGTCGGCGATTACGCGGTCTTGGGTGAAGTACTCGCCACCGAAACTTCCGATCGTATTCACGACGTTGTTGGCGAACGCGTACGGGAGATATGGCTTGCCGTTCTTCCCGACGGGGGCGAGGAGCATTTGGACATTTCCGGCGACGTGGCGAACGTGGGGAAGGCGCTCGATCTCTCTGGTGAACTTCGCGGAATAGAGGCACGTGGCGGGGTTACGGCAGCCGCCGATGTAGGTCGAGAACTGCAGGTCGGAGGCGTGCGACGTGGCGAGTGAGGTAGGGAGGGCCGACTGGGTACGCCGAGCTCCGGTGATCACACCGATGGCGACTCCACCGATCAAACCGACGACGAGGACGAGCACGACGTAACCGCCGACGCGGCGGCGGAATGTCGTGCGGAACCGGTACCAGGTGAACTGGACGAGGGCGCTATGCACGGCGCGGTTCTTGGCGCATTTCCGCCCCCTTGCCACCCCACCTCGAAGTCGCGGACCGTCAGGCAAAGCCTGCGTGGCCCGCGGCGTCAAGACAAGGTTGCCACCCCAATGACATTTGCCGTGCCTGCACTACTCCTTCGGCCAGAGCACCTCTCTTGTCGCAGATGTCCACCCGTGGGGCAAAAGTCAGCTGACTTGAATCTGTCGTGACATGAACTAGTTACGAAGTCGGTCAGAACGAGGTTGTCATGCGAATTCGCGGCAATTGACGTCGCGACGCGACATATCTGCAATTTTGCAGATGCCTCCCGGATCGTCTCCGTCGTACAACAGAGGCGGCACCGGAGGTGGCGCGCGAGCGCAACAACCGGTGCCGACGGTTGCCGAGGGGTGCCGCCCGTTGTGACGCCAGGAAAGGGGAGCAGCCGACGGAGACCTCGGTCGCCAAATCCACCTCGTACCCACCGGTCCGGGTTGAACGTGCCGGTGGGTCGATTCGAGAAGGGAATCTCAAATCATGAGAAAGCTACCCCGTCGTCTGCTCATGTGGGGAGGCGCGGCGGCGATCGCAACCGCCGGCTTCGCGTACATGGCGACCAACACGGTTTCGGCTAGCAGCGCCGGTGAAGGCTACGGCCCCGTCACCGGCTATGTCACCAGCAACACGACGTACGACACCACGTGTCCCAACAACACGATCGGTTCGACCTGCCTGATCACAGACTTCAAGTTCTGGCTCGCACCGGTCACCAACACGGACCAGGCACCGAAGATCGTCACGGTGAGTCTGTGGGCCGGCACCTCCAAGCTGATCACGATCGGTAACTCGGCATCGGGTTACGGCAGTGACTGCACCATCGGCAGCGAAGGGACGGCGCCGACGAGCACCGACGTGCCAACCGGCACGTACTACCCCGTTTCCTGTGTCTTCCCTTATCCGACAGGCATTACCGAGAGCCAGGTGACCGCGTTGGACGTCGCGGCCAGCCAGTAACTCGGCAGCTGTAAGGCCCTCGCTCGTCGCGGGGACGCCGGACGCCCGTTTCGGCCAGCGTCCCCGCGACGGCAGGAGAGGTGCAGATATGCGTGCAGATATGAGAGAGACGTGATGACGACCATCGGCTTGGCCATCCCCATAACTCGCAGGAGTTCGCGGACGGCGTCGAAGTCGCTGGTTCGGCGAGGGGCCGTTTCGCTGCTGACGATCGCGCTCTTTTTTGGCGCCTGGATTTTGCTGGCGCCGCCCGCACTCGGTGGTCGAAACACCTACGTCGTTACGTCCGGGGTGAGCATGCTTCCCCATTTTCATGCCGGTGATCTCGTCATATTGCGGAAAGAGAGCACGTACCGCGTCGGCGAAGTCGCTGCGTACCAAAACCACGAACTCGGGGTCGTCGTCATGCACCGGATCATCGCCATTCGCGATGGCCATTACGTGTTCAAAGGCGACAACAACGATTTCATCGATTCGTACGAACCCACGAAATCTCAGATCGTTGGCGCCGAGTGGGTGCACCTGTCGCGCGTTGGGCGAGTCCTCACGGGTCTGCGGATTCCTGGCGTGGCCGCCGCGCTCTTAGCTCTGCTGTGGATCTTGTCGTTAGAGCGCACGCGAGTTTCGCGGCGCCGTCGGAGGAGGCATCGCCATGCCAGCTGATCACCGCTCAACTCGAACTCGCCAACGCGGTCGCGCCGAACTCGCGATCGCCGCTGGCGCCCTCGCGATCGCCGCTGGCGCCCTCGCCGGGTTTGCCTGGAGCCGGCCCACGACCGCGTCAGCGCGCCACAAGTACACGCAATCCGGTCAGCTCTCCTACGGCGCGCCCACGAGTCCGAATTCGATCTACGGTCGTGCCGGTCTCACGACGGGCGATCCGATCTATGCGGGAGCCGTCCGCGGCGTAACGGTCTCTTACGACTACAACCTGAACTCGTCAGAGCCGACGAAGGTATCGGGCTCTGAGCAGCTGGTCGCAACGATCAGCAACGGACAGGGCCTCAGCCGAGCGATCCCTCTGCAGCAGCGCACGAGTTTCACGGGAGCGAGCTTTCACGCCACGGGCACTTTGAGCCTCGCCTCGCTTCAAGCGGCGGCGACCGCCTTCGATCGTGCGACGGGTGGTCTCGCCGCCGGTGCGTCGATGCAGGTGTCGATCACGCCCACGGTTGAGGTCCGCGGGCAACTCGGCAACACGCCGTTCCGAACCAATTTCGACGATGCGGTGTCGTTTGCCTATGGCGTCGGATACGGCTCGACGCCCGCCAGTCTGACCCCGAGTTCCGCGAGCCCGGGTGCGACGGGTGGGTCGGCAACGTTCGGTGCGGCCGCCCAACCGGTTGGCTTCACGGCGAGCGCACAGGGGTCGGTTCAGGTGCCGGACGCCCGAGCTGCGACATTGTTGTTTGGTCTCAGGGTGGCCGAGGCGCGGGTGATCTCGGTAGCGGTACTCGCGGGTGCGCTTCTCCTCGTGATCCTGTTCGGCCGTCCGCTCGTCGGAGACGCGACCTCGGACGACGAGCAGGTGCGCATCGCGACGCGCTACGGGACATCTTTGATCGACGTCGAGGATCTTCCCGGCCCACCTGGCATCGTGGTCGTCGAGTTGAGCTCATTCGACGGGCTGCGAGAAGTTGCGCGCCGCCTCGAGTGCCCGATCCTGTACCGCGCAGTCCGCGCAGAAGCGCTCCGTGAGAGGGACGTCTACGCCGTGGTCGATAACGGCACTCTGTACCGCTACACCGCCGGGCGCGTCACGTCCCGTCGAGGGGAGTCGGATCATCCGATCAGCAAATCGTCGAGACCGAATCCAGCGCACCGGCGGGCGGGGCGGGCGAGCGGCGATGCCGCGGTCGAACCTGTGGCGAACGTTCTTGCTCTCGAAACTGCCACGTCATCCGGATTCTCGAACAACGGCCACCTCAGCCAGCCGTAGGCTCCACGCACTCGTTCGCCGGTTGCGGCAACGGCCGACTTGCGGGTGGCTGACGTCAGCGGTTGCATGCGCTCGTCGTCCAGAAACTTGCCGACGACTCGTAAGCGCGGCGATATCGGCCCCCGCAAGCTTTGCCAGCGTTCTCGTGGGTGGCCGATCGGTGCGACGCGGGACTTGAGAACACGATCGTCAGATTGTGGCGCCCCCGTCGAGAACCCTGAGTTGCGTTGGTCGAGACAAACAAGGATCCAACGTCGACGGTTGCGCCGAGATCGACGGGAGAGTGATCCTGACCGTCAAACCGCGATGACCACGAGGCGCCAACGGATTCGAAGGGCTCAGTTCCACATGGCCCCCTTCAGCTTCGATGAGATCTCGGCACTGTCCAAGACCGATACCACTTCCGGGTCGATCTGCGGCTGATGTGCCGCGCCACCCACGCTCGAACGCGTGCTGCAGCTCTACCTCAGAAAGACCGGGCCCATCGTCGGACACGGTGATCTCGGCGATGTCTCCACCCGGATGCGCGAGCCAACGGGTCGTCACGGTGGCGTGTGCTTGCGGCGCATGGATGGCCACATTTGCAAGCAGGTTGTCTACGGCAACGGCGACGCGGTCGCGGCGTCCTCGCACCTCGATTTCTTGCTCAAGTTCGTAGCGGACTCGCGTCTGACCTGAGTCGCGAACGGAGACAATGGTCTCGACCAGTTCGGACAGGTCGTATCCACGATTGACGTTTGGTCTTCCACCCAGATTGGCTTGCAGAACGTGGACTTCATCACGGATCGCCGCGAGCAATCGGTCGGTGTCCTGGGCAGGAAGCTGATCGCGCTGTGTCGTGAGCACGAGCAAGGTTCCGTCGATCGCGCTCAGCATGCTGCTCACGTCGTGGCGTTGTACCTGGATACGACTGTGAGCTTCGGTCAGCTGAGTCTCGGCGGCCTCCCACCGTCGCCTGCCGCGTACGTCGTGGATCAGGACCGCGTCGATCGCCGGCTGGAGCTCGCTTCCCACTATGGCGACGAATACCACCGCTCCTGCGAAAAGGAAAAGGGCCGACAGGCTTGGCCAAAGACCTGATTCGTTCACCGCGGACGCTGCGCAGGATCCTCCCACCGACGAGAGCACGGCGGCGAGGCCGACGATCAGAAGGCGGCGACGTCGGACGCCTTCGATCACGGATAGTCCGGCGAGCACGCTTGCCACGAGCGCGGCGAGAAGATCGGCGACTCGGATCCCGCCTGGATTCGCCTGCAAGATCATCCGGGCAGGAGAGAGCCCCAGAAAAAGTGCGGCGGCGAGGGCGACCACCATCGTCCTGACGAAGAAACGCACCGGACGGAGATCGCCTCTCACCTCCGGACCGAACAAGACATCCATGGTCAGCGGCGCGATCACCACCACCGACACGACGCGCAGCGCCACTGCGACTCCAGAGTCCATCGTGTCCGGTCGAGTGGCGGCCACCACGAAATCGAGACCGATGACCGCCGCGGTGACGGCGAGCCGGACACAGGCGGCGTCGCCGATGAGCCGCCACCGGAATATGAGCAGCGCGGCGGCGAGGGAAAGCCCAACGAATGCGGCATCGGCGACGCCAGTCGACCACGGGCCGGGTCCGACGCCGATCGCGTTGGCAACCGTGGCGATGCAAATCGGCACCGCTATGACGCCAAGCATCACGATCGCCGCAGTCCAGGCGCCGACCGGCCGGTCGAGCTTCCGGATGACGCCGCGTCGGTCCGGCCCGCTGTACGCCACCTTCGACCCTCGCACGCGGTGCCGACCTACGCGCAGGACATTTGCGGACACGGTTCGGCTTCTCAGACCGTCGGCTTAGGACCTGGAGGCGGTGGACACGCCGCGGTGATATTCCTGTGGCAACCGCGAGTCGCTCCTGCCTGATCCCCGGCTCGGAGAACCGATCGCGGAAGAGTTCCGTTCAGCGAGGGCGCACAGAGCTTCGTCGGGAGAAAAACCGTGGCGGGTCGCCACGAGCTGTCTGACCATCGCAACGGCCGCGAGCTGAGTCGACACTCCGAGCTTCATGAGAATCGAGCGGATGTGTGCACGGACGGTGCCGAGAGAGATCGTGAATCGCTCTGCCACGCCTTGAGCCGTCGTGCCCTCTGAGAGCGCCGCGAGCACTTCGCGCTCGCGCGGCGTGAGCAATGCGGCTCGAGTTCTCAAATCAGCCTCTGCTTTGAGCCGTTCCTGGCCGAGGCTCGTGAGCTCCTCGAATCGCACGAGGCCGATGAGCGGTTCATTCCGCGCTGCTCGCTCCGCCTGCGAGATCAAGACTTCGAAGGCCTCGGTCTTTCTCACCCAACCCACGGCGCCGAGCGCGATCGCTGCCGCAAGACGGGACTCGTCGTGACAGCCCGTGACGACGAGGACCCGCGCGCCGGTCGCGCGCAGGTTTCGGAGAAAGGAAAGCCCATCTTCGCCACCGAGATCGAGATCGAGCAAGACAAGAACGGGGCGCCACTGTGCCGCCTCGTTCAGGCTCGCCTGGACGGCCCGAAAGTCGGCGACCCGACATTCGAATCCACGGTTAGTCAGTCCAAGGGCCAATGCCTCGGCGAGCATTTGGTGGTCTTCGACGATGAGTACCCGCGAAGGTGTAGCCACGTTGGGCGACTGCTCCGTCGTGACTCCCTCGATCATGGCTGGCGGTTCTCCCGTTTAATGACCGCTCGCGCCTTGGAACCGACGTTCCAAACCGGTTCGCGCGCCGTCTCTTCGATCGCGCTGCACACAAAAGGCGGCGGCAGTGTATCGATAGATCAGATACACGGATATAGGTCAAATGTCTCATCTTTGGATCGGGCGAACACGCTCTGTGCGCCGCTTCTCACTCAGAGTGTGTTTGCGTCCGACGCTCACCACTTTCCGTGCGCATCGTCAGGCGAAAACTCGGGTCGAGCTGGTGGGCACTTGCATGTCACCAGCTCTATTCGCCGGTGGCGGTGACGTAAAACTCTCAGTACCAGCGACTTCCCACCAATCGCCCCAACGGGATCCGATCAGTCCCGATATAGGATCAATTTGGCACTGAAGGGGCGCAGATTTCAATCCAAATGCGGATTGTTCAAGTCTCGTTTAGCAGAATTCTCACCCTGAATATTCGGTGAATACAGCGTAAACAAATAGCTGCGCGGTGTTCAGTTGTCGATCAGAAAGTGTCGAGTTCCCCGCTTGGCCGCTGGTCGGGGCGTCCGCCCGAATGCTCTCTAGCGAGAGCCGGCGACTCGAGAACGGTGCTAGAACGCGCGGACGAACGCAGCCAGCCAGACGGAACTGGGGCAAACAGGCGGGGAAAGCACCCCATTCGGGCTGCTCATCTCGGTGTCGTAGAGGTCGGGATCGCTTTGTGGACTGAGCTCCGTGTCTAAGTACAGCGCGGGAATACTCCCGTATCGCCTCTCGGACTCACATCGGCTCGAGGTTCTCATCGTTCATCCGGGCGGCCCGTTCTGGGCGAACAAGGATGACGGCGCCTGGTCCATAGCCAAGGGAGAGTACGAGCCCGCGCAGGAACCGGATCCGCTTGTTGTAGCGAAGCGCGAGTTCACTGAAGAGCTTGGAAAGCCAGTCCCGCGGGGAAGGGTGCTCGATTTGGGCCAGCTCAAACAGCCAAGCGGCAAGCGCATCGTTGCTTGGGCGCTCGAAAGCGACATCGATGTGAGCGAAACCGTGAGCAATTCGTTCGATATGGAGTGGCCTCCAAAGTCCGGACAGGTGCAGTCGTTTCCTGAAGTCGACCGAGCCGCGTGGTTCCCGGTGAAACACGCCCGATCGAAACTGCTGAAGGGGCAGGTGCCCTTTCTCGACCGCCTGCTACACGAATTAGCAAATCAATTAGGCATCGATGTCTCTGAGCTCGAGACGACTGACAGAGCCGCTTCGGATCCAAACCAAGGATCCTGATCCCGAACAGGACTCACTCGTATCAATCTTTCAGCGTCAGGGAACCAGCGCGGGTTTGTGCCCGAGCTCGTCGCGGAGCCTCGTTGCGCCTTCGGTCGAGGTCTGCAAGACTGAACCCGATGGTTCAGTATTCGCTGGCGGTCGACCGCGCCTTCGCGGCACTCGCAGACCCAACGCGCCGAGCGCTGGTCGAGCGGCTCGGCCGGGGTAGCGCAACGATCAGCGAACTCGCCGAGCCCTTCGGGATCACGCTCACGGGCATGAGAAAGCACGTGCGGGTGCTCGAGGACGCCGAGCTTGTGCGGACCGAGAAAGTCGGCAGGACCCGCAGGTGCAGCCTGGCGCCGCACCCGCTCGCTCAAATAGAAGCCTGGCTGCAGCGACTCGACCGCTTCGAGGAACTCCTCGAGCGCATGAAAGGAGACAGATGACCACGGAGGTCACGACCCCGACCGACACCGAGATCCGCGTCGAGCGCGTCTTCGAGGCGCCCCGCGAGCGCGTGTTCGCCGTCTGGACCAAACCCGAGCTCATACCCGAGTGGTGGGGGAACAACACCATCGTCGAGGAGATGGACGTCCGGCCGGGCGGCCGCTGGCGCTTCCGCACCGACTACGGCCTCGTCGAGGGTGAGTTCCGCGAGGTCGTCCCACCAGAGCGGATCGTCCAGACATTCCAGAACCACCTGCAGACGCTCGAGTTCGAGGATCTTGGCGAGCGAACGAAGCTCGTGCAGACGATGCTCTTCGACTCGACCGAGGACCGGGACACGTCGATGGGCTATGGCGTCAAGAAGGGCGCCGAGGGGGGTTTCGCGCGGATCGACGCGCTCCTTGCTCGGCAGCTCGGAGAGTGACAGCAGCCCTGGCGTCGATCCGCGCGACTCAGACTCGCTGCTGCGCCTGGGCGAGGAAGACGTCTGCTAGATCGCGAGCGCAGACGAAGGTCCTGTCACATCTGCGGGGTTGTGGTCGTCAACAGGACGACGAATCAATTCCACGAAAGGATCTGTCGTGACTTCCATTGAATCCGTCACCCTCGGGGTGCCAGACCTCACGGCGGCCGACGCCTTTTATACCGCCGCCTTCGGTCTGGGTAACGAGTTGCGCCTGCGCGCCTCGGAGGAAGCAACGACCGGCTTTCGTGGGTTCACACTGTCGCTCGTGGTGTCGCAACCCGCCACCGTCAACAACCTCATCGGCGCTGCGCTTGACGGCGGCGCCGCGTCGTTGAAGCCGGCCGCGAAATCGTTCTGGGGCTATGGCGGCGTCCTTCGAGCGCCGGACGGGACGATCTGGAAGGTCGCGACGTCGTCGAAGAAGGACAGCGGTCCGGCGACAAAGGAGATTGACGAATTCGTACTCCTGCTGGGAGTGGCGGACGTGGCCACGAGCAAACGGCTCTATGTCGACCGCGGTCTCGTCGTGGCGAAGAGCTTTCTCAACAAATACGTCCAGTTCGCCGCTTCTTCGGGTGCTGTCACGCTCGGGCTTTACCGACGTGGAGACCTCGCGAAGGACGCCGGCGTGTCCGCGGAGGGCACCGGATCGCACCGGATCATGATTGGCAGCGATGCCGAATCCTTCACCGACCCGGATGGATTCTCGTGGGAGGCTACATCGGGCTGAGCGGGGGCGAGGTCAGCCATCGCCTTATTTCCGTTCGTCTTGCCGGAAGGTGGCATATCCCTCGACGAAGCACGTCGTGCGGCCCATAAATCGCTGCCCGTCGCTGGCTTGTACGAAATGGAAGTTCATCGGATGAACCCGAACTGCCCGGTCGTCGTCGTGGAATCGCGTGCGCGGGTCGCTTCTCGTCGCACTGAGGTTTTCAGGATCTACCCGGAAGTTTTGTAGTCCGTTCCAGTGCGTCGCGAGCTTCTCCTCGCTGGCGCGGGTGGTGCCAGCCTCCTTCGCAGGACACTGGTCATCGCCCTTGGCGCATTCGCAAAGGGCATACAACATGATCAACAAGTTCATGCCATTTCGTTTGCAAGAACACGTCCCACGATGAGTCAGCGAAATCTTCGCATCGTGGTGACTGAGCGGGTCGAGTCACGACTGAACCTTTAAATCGTCAGTTTGTTCGCAACCACAGGGGGATATGATGCGCTACTCACGGGTCTGGAAACCGTTCGCGGCAGCTGTGAGCGTTGCCGCCATTGCACTCGCCGTCGTTTTCACCGCGGCCATCCCGGCTGCGAACGGCGCGAGTAGCGGAAGCGTTGTCGGCGTTCTCAACGGGCCATTCGGTCCGATGCTCGTCGCTGGGTCAGGTCCATCGGCCGGAACGGCGCTGTACATGATCACGAGTGATCACGGCACGACGTTTGGCTGTACGACCACCAAGCAGTCGGTTCTCGGCAGCCCTTACGTCTGCACCGGCCCATCGAGTTCGACGACCGTTGACTGGCCGGCCTACACGACGACCGGCGCGCCAGTTGCCGGCAAAGGTGTCGACAAGTCATTGCTCGGCGAAGTCGCTCGCCCGGGCATCGGTGAGCAGGTGACGTACAACGGGCATCCGCTCTACCTGTTTGACAGGGTCCCCGGTGCGCCGAGCGGCGAGAACTGGGACGAGGCGACCGTTCCGGCTGATCATGGAACGTGGTGGCTCGTATCGCCGAGTGGCATTCCTGTGGGGTCGGAGGGCGTGTTGGCGACGGTGACGATTAATGGACATCAAGATCTCGGTGCCGAACTCATCGACGGAGGCGGCGTGATGATTGTCCCCGTCTATGCGTTTTCGCATGGCGCGTCGTGCACAGGATCGTGTGCCGTCGAGTTTCCTCCTTTGTACGCGCAGGGAAGTCCGGGCCTTACCCCGGGTCTATCCAATAGCGCCGGGCTCGCGACGAGGGCGGACGGTTCGAAGCAACGGACCTGGGCCGGTAAAGCGCTCTACGTTTTCGGCGACGAGGGCGTCACCCCGTCCGCAGCGGGAATCATCTTCAAAGGTAACGGGAACGGGGTCAAGGTTTCGGGAGGTACGTTCTCACTCGTTCCCGCTTAGTCGGTCCGATTCGGGGCGTGAATCGAAAGCGGCTCGTAGAATTCGTCAGCGCGGCAGCGAATACAGCGCGATCACTTCGATCTCGTCGCGCGGACCAGATGTACCGAGCCCACCGAACAGATAAGCGCGCCTTCCGATCGTGACGAGCGCGCCGTCGGTCAGCGCGGCGGGGAGGCGGCCGACGAGCGAGATGGAGTGTTCCGCGGGGCCAAAGCGCAGGATGTCAGCCGTTGGTCCCGACGGCGTCGATCCGCCGACGACGAGGACCTGCCCGTCGAGCACGGTCGCTTTGGCGTGGGCCACCGGGTAAGGCAACGCGCCGACGACGCGCGCACGCCCGGTCGTCATGTTCACCTGCTGGATGTCGGCCGTGAAGCTTCCCGAGTACTCGCCACCGGATAACAGCCCACCGAAGAGGTACGCGTCGTTGCCGACAACAGCGACCGCCGGATAGCGCACGGCGACGGGAAGTTGGGCCACGGTCCGAAAGCCGGCGATTCCGTGGCCGACGAGCACGCTTGAGAGCGGTCCATAGCCATTGAATCCGCCGAGTAGCGCGGTTCGCAAGCCGGTTGTTGCCGCGGCGAGATCGGCGCGCGGCGAGGGGAGGAGGGCGGCGACCACCGTCTTTTCGGTAGAAGGGTTGTAGCTCTGAATCGTCGAATAGACGTACGTCGACGCGCCTCCGAAGACAATGACGCGATCGCCGATCGCGACCGCGGCGGCGCCGTGAGTTGGCTGCGCAAGCTGACCGGCGAGCCGCGCCCCTCCTGATGAAGGTGAGAATCGGTCGACGCTCGCGATTGTGATCCCCGCCGAGTCGAGGCCGCCGAGGATGAACGCCGCATTGCCGATCGTCGCGGCCACCGTCCGGTACACGGGCGCGGGCAGGCGCCAGCGCGTGATCGCCGACCTCGCCGTCCAGACGAAGCCCTCCTCGGTGCGGAGCGGGTACCCGGTCGTTGATGCGCCAGCCGAGAGCGCACAGAAGGCAGTGCACGCAAGGAACGTGACGCCGGCCACTATTCGGTTGTTCGCCACCCTCGCATCTCATCACGTCTTCGGCACGGTGCCGACGCGGGCAGCCGCCAAGATCTGCGGCGCACAACTGAGGTGACGGCGCTCCGACGTCCATGCGTCTCTTTTCGGTCCGACGTCAGCCAACAACTGATCCCTTTAAGGCACCTTGCCCGGACGTAGAGCAGACCGAGTTGTATTTCGAACTGAAGACGTATTAGGTGTCGAGCGCGGTCCGCAACGCGCCAAGCCGTTCGCGATCGAGCGAGTACCACACCCACTTGCCGCGGCGCTCACCGTGTACAAGCCCGGCGTCGACGAGGAGCTTCATGTGGTGCGAGATCGTCGGCTGGCTCTTGCCGATCGGCTCGACGACGTTGCAGATACAGACCTCGCCCTCGGGCGCCGACCCGAGCAGGTTCAATAGACGAAGCCGCACCGGATCGGCGAGGGCGCTGAAGGCCGCAGCGAGCTGGTCGGCGTCGCGGTTGGCGAGCGAAGCCGAGAGCAGCGTCGGACAGCAAGCGCCAGCGGATGGCGTACTCACGGCGCTTCGTCGGGCCATCGCGCATCTCCCATTGACAACCATCGATCAATTGAGCATGATCAATCCATCGACAGTTGTCGATACTACCAGAGGAGGCAGGTCATGCCCCGGGTCCAGCTCGCCCTCAACGTCTCTGACATCGAAGGCGCCGTCGATTTCTACTCGAAGCTGTTCGGCGTGCCGCCAGCAAAGCGCCGCCCCGGTTACGCCAATTTCGCGATCGCCGAGCCGCCGCTAAAGCTCGTACTCATCGAGAACCCCGCGGCGCGCGGCGCCGGGGTCGCCGCCAAGCTCAACCACTTGGGCGTCGAGGTCGAGACGAGCGCGCAGGTACGGTCGGCTCGCGAGCGGCTTACCGCCGAGGGGCTCGAGCCGACGATCGAGGACCAGACGACGTGCTGCTACGCGCTGCAGGACAAAGCGTGGATCCACGATCCCGACGGTGCGCCGTGGGAGGTCTACACCGTGCTCGCCGACGCGCCCGACGAGACCGACCTCGGCTGCTCACCCGACTGCGGCACGACGGGCGGGAAGGCGGCGGTCGGCACGACGGGTGAGGCGACTCGCTGCTGCTGAATCACCGTGGCCGCCGCGCTCTTCTGCGGGGTTGTGGCCGAGCTGCTCGGCAGCGCGCTCTTTGCCACGGTCATCATCGACTCGGGGATCGCCGCGGCCTGGCTCTCTCCAGGCAATGTCCGTTTCGGGCTGTTCGAGAATGCCGCTGCTTGACGATCTCAGGAGTTGGCGCCTTCGGAGGGGCCAGTCGGCAACGCTGCGTCTGGTCGTGGTAACGAGACCGAAACGGTGAGCCCGCCTTCTGATCGGCTGCACGCCGACACGGCTCCATGATGTGCGGTCAAGATCGCGCGAACGATCGTGAGTCCGAGTCCCGCGCCCTTCGCACTAGCGGTGCGTTCCCCGACTCTCCGAAACGGTTCGAACAAGGACTCGGTCAGGCATGCACCTCGACTTCCAAGTCGGCGACCTCGATTCCGCAGTCAGTGAGGCAGTCGATCTGGGAGCGAGAGTGACCGGGCACCAGCCGCAGGAGAACGTCCGAGTTCTCTTCGATCCAGCTGGGCATCCGTTCTGCCTTTGCCGAGACGACGACTGATCGCGAGCTTCAGCTAATTACAATCAGTGCCGATATTCGCGGTACATCGTCGTTACGAGCGCACTTGCAAGGACTGCGGACATCACTGGCTGGTAACCCGCCGCCAAGCACAACTCACCGCAAAGCCACCCGGCAGACGATCGCTCTCGATCGGAATGCAAAGCGCCGAACAACTCGTCGAAGCACCGGCAGAGTTCGCTGATCGGCTCAAATCGTGCCCTGAGTGCGGATCGGAACTGTATGTGCAGCGCGCCGTGACCAAACGACGTCCAATCGACCCCGGAACGACCGACGAAACGTCCTAGGACCCTGCTGGCAAGAGCGGCGATGATCCGAACCAGACCGTCAGCGCGTCGACGAGGCCCCGATGGGCGACTCCGCCTACCCAGGCGACGTAGCCGTCCGGGCGAACCAGCACCGCGGCCGGGGCGGTGACGACGCCGAGTACCGGCAGCTCCCATTCCCCCTTGTAGCTGGCGTCGATCAGCTTGACTCGGTCAGCCCATGGGGAGATGTCAAAGCCGCCGGGCTCGCCGAGGTTGAGCAGTAGCGGCCGCGCGTCGTGTAGCAGCTCGAAGACCCGGAGCGGACCGTCAGCCGTCACGAGGTCGAGGTCGGGCATGCGCCGCCCGAGCAGCGGGTGTCCCTCACCGAGGTCGTAGTGGATGTCGAGACCGGAGATCATCCCGGCGAATCTCTTACGCGGTTCGTCCATGCTCATCAGCTCGCAGACGGTGTCGCGCAGCGCGTCGATGCGCGCGTCGGAACGGCTAAGCGCAGTCTGCGCCATCGTGTTCTGCAAGACGCGAGCGGCGACCGGATGCCGCTCGGCATGGTAGGTATCGAGGAGGCTTTCCGGCGATGTCCCCTTGACCACCAGGGCGAGCTTCCATCCCAGGTTCACCGCATCCTGGACACCCGTGTTAAGGCCCTGTCCCCCGATCGGGTAATGCACGTGTGCGGCGTCGCCGGCAAGCAGCACACGTCCTTTGCGGTAGGACGCCGCCTGCCGGGTCATGTCGGTGAACCGCGATATCCAGGTCGGGCTCCGCACCCCGAAGTCGGTTCCCCACACGGCGACGAGCGCGCGGCTCAGATCACGCAAGGTCGGCTGTTCGCTTTGCCCGGCATACCGTTCGCTCACCACCACCCGTACCCGTTTCCCATCCTCGAGCCTGCCCAGGGCTTGAGTGCCGTTGTCGTCGTGACGAATGCCCCACTCCGGTTCCTCGCTCACCTCGACCTCGGCAATCAGAGAACTCACTGACGGATCCCAGCCCGGGAACTCGATGCTGGCGACCTTGCGGACCAGGCTTCGACCACCATCGCAGCCGACGAGGTATTCCGTCTGTAGCGACTGGCCATCGGACAGCTCGACGTCGACGCAGGCGTCGTCATAGACGAAACCCGTCACTTCACGCCCGCGATGGATCGGCACTCCCAGCTCGTCGACCCAAGCGGCCAGGATGCGCTCGAAGTGGTTCTGCCACAGCGCGAGGCCGTAGTTATGACGCGTCGGGAAGTCGCTGATGTCCAAGGGGATCCTGGCGAAGCTCTGGACCTGCACCGTCTGCCCCTCCGCTAAGAACCGATCGGCGATGCCGCGCTGATCGAGCACCTCGATGGTCCGCGAGTGCAGACCGCCTGCGCGCGAACCGTCGAGGTCCTGGTTGGCTCGCCGCTCGACAATCGCGACGTCGACCCCCGCCAACGCAAGCTCCCCGGCCAACATCAGCCCGGTCGGACCTCCTCCGGCGATCACGACCGCATGTGCAGACATGCGCATTTCGCCCCCCTCTCGTCTTTGAGGTCGCTCAGCCTGTAACGGCGATTTTGCGGGACAACCAGGATGTTGCGAGCCTCTGGTGCGCGATACGTTGAAAATGGAAGAAGTAAGGACTTTCTTTTTTTCGCATCCCCGGATGTGGCGAGCTCGACCCAGGTCTCGCCGATTGCTACCACGAGCAGATCGCCCAGACCAGGTAGGCGTCGTTCGATGCGGTTGAGCGCGAATCGGCTCGTAGGAGCGACTAAAGGGGGCGGACGTAATATCCCGTGAATAGTCACCCACAACGAGACACACTCACGACCGCTCACGGAGCGAAGACATGTTGATTTGGCTGTGGTTTAAGCGGCGCCGCAAGGCGAAAGAGGCACAAGCTGAAGAGGCGCGCGCTGATGAGGCTCAAGCCGAGAAGACGCAAGCCGAGAATGAATCGGAGGAGCCGGGCCCAGGGTCATCCCCCTCGTAACGCGATCTATCGACGGGCCACGTCGTCAGCGCGTTCAGCACGATCGAAGCAGGCGATGCACGAGGAGGAGCACCAGGAGGAGGAGACATGCCCACGAGCGCCTGGGTAATCAACCTCGTCGTGTTGGCGGCGGTTTTGCTATCCGACCTCGGGCACAGGAAGATCAACGCGTTCCGCCTCGTCCGGCCCGTCGTAGTGACGGGTGTCATCATCGGCTTTTACGTCAAGAGCGTCGCAACAAATGTGGACGGGCTCGCCTTCGAGCTCGGGCTTGCCGCCTTTGGAATCGTTCTCGGCGTCGCCGCCGCCGCCCTCTTTCAGGTAGATCGCGAGTCCGACGGCTTCGCGTGGAGCAGAGCGGGCGCGATGTACGCCCTTTTGTGGGTTGTCGTCATAGGAGCGCGGCTCGCCTTCGAGGACGAGGCGTACACCTCTCACGCGCTCGACCGGTGGTTCGCCACAAACAGTCTCTCGGCAAATGCGATCACTGACGCGTTGATCTTCATGGCCATCACGATGGTCCTCACGCGGACTGCGGGTCTGCGCATCAAAGCGAGCTTGAGCGCCCATCGACCGACGACGCCGAGTGTGGTGGGGAAGACCTAGGGGCAAGGCACCATCCCAGATGTTCCCGAGTTCATTTAGCCGCTCCGGATCAAGAGTCACTCGTTCGACGGGACCGAATGTTCGAGGTGAATGTCCCGCGGGTACGGCTGCTCGCCACGATTGCGGATTGCGGCGAGAGTCACAGGTCGCCCGTCTACGAGCGGCGCATCAGTCTCGGGCCGCCCTAGTGAAAGACGTGGACGACTTCGCGCGCGATGCGATCCCGTCGAGGAGGTATTCGAGCCCCTCGTTGAACTGCCGGCTCGAGGTGTACGCACCGAGTTGGCGCGCCAGGGGATCGGTCACTCCGCCCCGTCGGCGCGTCGTCGAGCGAGACGCCTCGAGGGCCGCGAATCCGACCGTGTAGGTGTGGATCGCGGCGTAGGCGCGCTGAGCGGACTCACTGCCACCCGTCGCTTGCTCCAGAACCGAGAGCATCTCTTCCATGCGGCGGATTGCGCTGCGCACCGTCACCGGACCTCGTAGGTAGACGCGGAGCGCGGCGGGCTGGCTGACGAGGAATTTCCGCAGCCGGTCAGCGACAGAGGCGATCCAGCGTCGCCAGTCGGACTTCGGCACCGCGGTCTCCCATTTATCGGCAAGCAGGCGATCGACCACCTCCAAGAGGAGATCGTCCTTGTCCCTCACGTGGCCGTAGAGCGTCATCGGGGCCACGTTCAGCTTCCTCGCCAGGCTGCGAATCGTCATTGTGTCGAACCCGCCGGCACGCACGATCTCGGTCGCCGCGCCGACGATGTGCTCCCGGGAGAGGGACCCCCAGGAGGCACGCGCCCGCGGGCGTCGCTCGCCCGCCACGTCTTCGTCCGCCCCATTCAGCACCTTGCGCACCACGACCGGATATTAGCGAACTTGCGTACTAGTACGGAAGACACCTAGAGTCTTTCCAGGATTCGAACGTGACTTCTGCCGAACCTTCAAGCGACTCTTCTCGCGAAGTTCCGCGCAGGCTCGAGGGCCGGACGCCGCGAAAGGTTTTCGCGCGACTTCGCGCCGCGACGAGTCCCTTTATCGCCGCTGCCGTGCACTCCGCCCGGGGCGATGGGCGGTCTCCCAGCCCTCTTGGAGACGGGTCGACTCCAGTCGAGCAGTTCGGCCGCTGGCTGGCGCATTCGCGCCTCGGATTTTCGCTACTCGCCGCACTCGTCGGCTTCGTCGCCGGGCTCGGCGCGATCGCCTTTCGTTGGATGATTTTCGGCTTCACTTGGCTCGCGACGGGCAGCTACCAGTTCGGCCAGCAAGGGCGCATCCCGGGCGACCACCTCGCGTTCTTGGGAATCGGGTTCTTCATCGTCGTGCCGGTCGTCGGCGGGTTGCTTTACGGTCCTTTGATCGAGCGCTACGCAAAGGAAGCGCGCGGACACGGCGTTCCCGAGGTCATGTACGCGGTCGCTGAGCAAGGCGGTCGAATTCGACCACAGGTCGCGGTCGTAAAGGCCCTCGCCTCAGCCCTGTGTATCGGATCAGGCGGCTCGCTCGGGCGCGAAGGCCCGATCGTCCAAATCGGCTCCGCCTTCGCGTCCTCCGTCGGACAGATCCTCAAGATGCCGGAGAATCGGATGAGGACGTTGGTCGCCTGCGGTGCCGCCGGTGGCATCTCTGGAACCTTTAACGCACCGGTCACGGGTTCGCTCTTCGGATTCGAACTCATCCTTCGCTCCGTCGTCGTCGACGCGATCTTTCCGATGATCCTCGCGTCGGCCGTCGCCGACTTGATCAGCCGGGCGGTTTTCGGCACCGCGCCGATCTTCTCGTCGATCCCCCACAATCTGATCGTCGTCCATTCGACGAGCTACCTGCTCGTCATCGTTTTAGGTCTCATTTGCGGCATCGTCGGGGTCGCCTTCAAGAACGTCCTCTACTCCACCGAGGATTTGTTCGACGCCATCTGGAACGGGCGCCCCGAGTGGCTGCGGCCCGCGGTCGGCGGGGTCTTGCTCGGTGTGATCCTCCTCGCGCTTCCCGGCTTGTACGGCGTCGGATACCCGGTCATCGAAAAGGCGATCAACGGCCACACCGTGCTTTGGTTGCTCATCGTGCTCGGGATCGGGAAGATCATCGCGACGAGCGTCACCTTGGGGATCGGCGGATCGGGCGGGATTTTCGCGCCTTCGCTATTCGCCGGCGCGATGACGGGAACCGCCTTCGGATTCGTCGTGAACGATGCCTTCGGCCCCTCGGCGGGTCACCCCGCCCTTTATGGTGTGATCGCGATGGGCGCGGTGTTCGGCTCGGCGACGCGGGCTCCCTTCACGGCGATCGCGAGCTCGCTCGAGATGACCGGAAATTTCCACATCGCCGCGTCGACGATGCTCGCCGTCGCGATCGCTGTCGGCCTCTCGAGGTCGCTGACGTACGGGACGATCTACACGACGAAGCTCTTGCGCCGCGGCGTCGACATCGACCGGCCGCATCCCCAGACAGTCGCTCCGTAACGTCCGTTCGCTCGAAAGACACCGGGGCTGAGAGCGGTAGTCGCTACACGCTTAATAACGGAACGGTCGCGTCGCTCTTGGGCGCGGGGGAATGGCTATTCACTTCCTGACCGGCCGGACGTCACCTGATCAGGGATGAACTTGCGAGCCCCAGGTCGAGCCGCATCGATTGAAGAACCGTGAAGGTGGTCGTGTACGTAAATGCTTCGACGTCTGCGGCTGCGAGCACGCCCGTGTACTTCTGAATGACGGGCGCCGCAGTTACTTGTTCTCGTCCGCTTTCGATCGGCACGACTGACCGGCGGAGCCGCGCGGGCCGGAGACTAAAGGCGATTCGGCTCCTCACAGGAGTGGTCTCGTCTCCTCAGTTGAGAGGGTCTGCGGCTCGGATTTCGGGGACAGCGCTGGGACGAACGGACTCAAAGAGACGAGATGTCGCGCCTCGTCGGAGCATCGGCGATGCTTAACGCGCCTTAGGTACCCGCGTTGCGGGCACCACAATTCAGGACGAGGCTCGTGGGAAGTCAGAGCGGACATTTCGACATCCTGAACAGTCAAAACGAAACGCGAGGAGGTATACCGATGCTCGACAACCTCGAGTTCGTCCGAGGCAAAAACGTCGTCGCGGTGATCGATTTCCGCGACAGCACGATCTATCCGACGGACGCGTCACCTGGCGAACGCCCGGAGCGCATCGTCGCATCCGATCCGCGTGGTTTATTCCACAAGGTTCACCATCGCTCCGGAAACCCAAAAGGCACCTATGAGGATGACAGTCCTGAGTACTGGCACGAACTCACCGAAGCCCTGAGACCGGCGGGGACGATTCTGCTGTTGGGGCATGGCGGGGGAAAGGCAAACGCGTCTCACCATTGGGTCGCGTACGCGGAAAAGCACGCTCCGGACGTGGCAGCCAAAGTGGTTGCCGACGTGCGGGTTGACATCGACCAGCTGGATGACAGGCAGGTGCTCCGGTTGGCCCAGCACTACTTCTCGGGGCCACCTTTGCGGGACTTCGGAGACGGGCGTTGGGGCGAGTCAGAGGTCGCGCCTAGCTCGGACCGGTAGTCGGTGTCCCAGGGAAAGCTCGAACCAAGGAGCGAACAATGACCGAGAACCGAGGGGCCGCCATCAAAGGGACTTTGCACTCGGCCGATGGCGAGGGGGTCGTACGCGTGGAGGCCCGGTGCGAGACCGACATCGATGAATTGTGGTCGGCGCTCACCGATCCGCAGCGCCTGGCCCGCTGGTATGGGAACGTCGATGGCGACCTGCGCGTCGGCGGCGAGTTCACGGCCTTCGTCTATGGCAGCGAATGGGAGGGACGAGGCCGAATCGACCTGTGTGACCCGCCGCGGCACTTGCGCGTGATCAAATCTGAGGAAGGGAGCGCGGAGGAGGTCGTGACCGCGGAACTCGGCGTCGATGGCGACAACACGACTCTCGTGATTGAGGTGCGTGGATTGCCTTTGGACAAGCTCTACGCCTACGGAGCTGGATGGCAGGCGCAAGTTGAGAACCTTGTGGCTCATCTCGCGAGACAGGACAGCACGGACGCGGGGACCACATGGGTCACCAGATGGGACGAGCTCGCTCCGTCCTATCGCGAGATGACCGTCGTGCCGCTTGCACACTGAGTAGGGACGTTGCAGACACTGGCGTATAGATATTCGACACTTGAGTTTCTCGATGGTTGGTTAGGAGTTATATCCGAGCACCGCAAAGGCTGGGGGACCGATCGACCCGTTTTCCCGCGAGCGAATAAATGCGGAGACCAGAAACGGACTGCGCGTCGGTGACAACGCTCGGGTGAGGCGCGAACTTTGCTGTTTGTTAGGTGAGGACTTCCCGAGATTCTTTAGCTTTCTTGAATTTGGCATGCTCCTCAAGGATGTGTTCGAGCGAAGCACCCTTGGTCGGAACATCCGGATGGTGGTGCCGGCACAAGATGTAAGGAGTGCCTTCTAAGGTGTGATGCCCGATCCTCCAACAACCCTTCGTGTGGCAATTGACCCTACGCACACCGGTGTACACCCCGATGCCGACTGCACTTATGAGGGTTGCCTCGCCGAGGTCGGAACCGAAGCCCGACCAGAAGTTGTAGTAGAGGTCCGGCCCTCCGTGCAGCGTGCCGGTATGAAGCGCCAGCCAATGACGAACAACACCGAAGAATGCGATGAGAAGGCCGAGTCCCGCCACGAGAAGGAGAAGAAGAAAGCCGGCTCCTAACCTCCTTGGTAGGCCCGCGCTCTCGATTTCTGGGCTGGCTCTCGATCCCTCGTTGTTTCCTGGCAGGGGCAGAGTTGAGGCAGATCCAGTCGTCTCGATCGAAACATGGGAATCGGACACCGTCTACCTAGCCTACGGAGATTGCCCATTCTTTTACGTGATGTGGAACGCGGGCGATCCGAGCCGCGCCCGGTGCGTGCCCGATCCTTTATGCGGTGATACCGATCCGTGGCTCTTTTCGTGGCTGTTCTTCGATGCACGTTTGTCTTCCCAGGTTCTGACTACGCCGAATACGGGGAGGACATGGCTTGTTGTTCCGGAACCCACTCCTTCGACGTCGTAGCCGACTTGCCAAGCGCGAGCCCCGTGTCAACGAGCGCGCATCAGGTGCTCTACACGTGGGGCAGCTAGCG
Source organism: Acidimicrobiales bacterium (assembly GCA_049696635.1). GTDB lineage: Bacteria > Actinomycetota > Acidimicrobiia > Acidimicrobiales > Bog-793 > CAVRXQ01. The sequence continues at coordinate 33,037 of JBAVUF010000178.1, forward strand.
GAGTGCCTGCGAACTAAACACACACGGAATCCGAGTAGCGAATCACGCAGGCTCTCGCTCGCGAGTCTCCAAGAGCACAACAGGGATCAACCGGTCGGTGTGGCGCTGATAAATGTCGTATCGACCGCGGGCACCTCGATGAATAATTGGGGCGAACCCTCGGTTGTTGCGATTGACGAGTGGCCAAAGTCGTTCGCGCTCCTCGGTCGCTGCAACACGGGCTCGCGCCGACCAGCGGTTCCGGCCCACCTGGACTCCCACCTCTGGATTGGCGCGGAGGTTGAGGAACCAATCCGGCGGTCGATCGCTCCCGCCTTTCGATGCAACGACGACCATACGATCGCCGTCTTTGAGATAGCTCAGGGCGCACGTCCGCAGCTCGCCGCTCTTGCGTCCAATCGTCGTCAGCAGCAGCGCCGGCGCCCCGCCGATACGGCCACCCACGCGTCCATCCGTGCGTCGGTAGAGGAACTGATGAAGTCTCAGGAGAGGCAACTCCATAACCGCCGCTGGCGTGTACCTCATCGTCGGACACTCTCTCATTCGGTGCCAAGTGCTGCCGCTCAACAACGACAAAACATCAGCTGTTGGTGCCACCGACTGCCGGACCGGCTGATCCCGACGGTACCTTTCATCGTTCGCGATTCCCCGGGAACGAATCAGGCCTTTAAGCGGGTGCCGCGAGGCGGAACAGATCCGCATGGATAGTCGAACTGGTTCCAGGCACATGCACGATGGCGAGACGCGACCGAACGAGGGTAGGGAGTCCAACTCCCGTCCCGCAACGCGTTCTGAGGAATCGCGCTACGGGTGTCCCCAATCGGTTGTTGGGCGCCGATCGACGCCTTGGGCCAACGGCTCACTGTCTGACTGTCCGGAGGCAACGTTCGACCTGGTAATCTTAAGTCAGCAACCGGGAAGTTCGGATCATCTGACAGCCAACTGGCCGATGTCCGCTGCTGCGACGCAGACTCGGCCCTGGCCGAAACCATCGGATGTACGAACGGGACCGTCGCGCCCGCCCTTCGGCGCTCACGCGTCTAATCAGTCGGAGATATCTGTTGCCTAAAACCTTCACCGCGCTCGGCGTCCCTCATGACCTCGCCGCTCACCTTGCAGAGCGCGGCTTTGTCGAGCCGTATCCGATTCAGCTTGCAACGATCGAGGAGTCGCTCGCCGGTCACGACGTCTGCGCGCAGGCTCCCACCGGCTCAGGCAAGACCTTGGCGTATGGAATCCCCCTCGTCGTTCGAGTGGAGAGGGCGCGCCCTCGTCACCCCCGGGCCCTCGTTCTCGCCCCGACTCGCGAGCTCGCAGCGCAGATTGCCGTGGAACTCGCGCTTCTCGGTCAGACCTATCACCGACGCGTCGCCACGTTCTATGGAGGAGTTCGTTTCGGCGAACAGCTCCGGGCGCTGCAGAGGGGAGTCGACATCGCCGTCGCCTGTCCAGGACGCCTGCTCGACCTCTTACAACAAGGAGCGATTCAACTGGGCGACGTCGAGACGGTCGTAATCGACGAGGCCGACCGCATGGCCGATATGGGATTTATGCCCGACGTTCGGACCATCCTCGCCAAAGTCCGGAACGAGCATCAAACGCTCCTTTACTCTGCAACCCTCCAAGGTGACGTCCACCGCCTGATCAAGGACCACCAGAGATCGCCTCGCCGCTATGTGCTGAACGGCTCTACGGACGCGAAGGGCACCCGCAGCCACCACTTCTGGAACGTTGAGCGCAACGCGCGGGCAAACCTGACGGCGCGAATCGCGGCGGCACACGGCTCGACGATCGCGTTCTGCAGAACCAAGCACGGAGCGGATCGGCTAGTAAACCAGCTCACGCGGTCAGGAATCGACGCGGTCGCAATCCATGGCAACCGCTCGCAGGCTCAACGCGAACGTGCGCTAGCGCTCTTCCAAGCTGGTAAGGCGCAGGTGCTCGTCGGCACCGACGTCGCTGCGCGAGGTATCCACGTGGATGATGTCGCGTGCGTGATCCACTTCGATCCACCTGGTGACGAGAGCACCTACATCCACCGGTCAGGTCGGACCGGTCGCGCCGGCGGGCATGGCAAGGTCATATCGCTGGTCGGCGCGGACCAAGTGGCCGAGACGAAAAAGCTCCAACGGAAACTAAGGCTCCCGATAGGAATCGGTTCTCCCGATATGAACTTGCCCTTCAGCTTTGAAAGGCGTCAGCCGACAGAAAGATCCAAGGATCAAGCGCAAAGGCGCACGAGGTCGCCGAAGACGAGACCGCGTGCTCGAAAGAATCGGAGTCGATCCGTCTCGCGCCAGGAAACGAACGTGCAAAGCACAGCACGGCCGGCTCGATCCTTGGTCTGAGAAGGTTGCTGCGTCATTCCCTTCTCAGTAGATCACAGTAACGTGCATCCGGCCTGTGCATCCGCGTCGCGTCCATCGAATCATCCACCGAACTCGCGCTCCGAAGTGCTCCGAACCGTTCCCTGCCCGACTCCCTGCGATGCCTTTGAGAGGGGAACAGCTAAGAGGCGATCGAGTGCGTTCCTGCCGCGATGCGCTTTTGCCTGAACAGCCAAGAAGGCTTTACCTCGGCAACAGACGAGTCGTCGCTAACTGCGCGGCGCGGCTATCCCGGAAACCCCGCTTTCGGTGGCGGCGGCCCGTGGCATGACTTTGCTGCCGCCGAGTAACCAGGTTCGGTGAACGGCGAAGATGAGGACGAAAACGGCCAACCTCCTTTTTCGCCTCCTACGGATCGGGAAAGTTCCTGATCCCGTGCGCCCGCATGCAGTCAGTGATCTTGAGCAACATCGCGTCGTATGCCGCCCATTGCGCTTGCGTCCAGGGCGCCATGCCCGCCGTCTCCGCTAGGTACGAACAGTCCTTCGTCGCGTGCAAGTACGCCGACGAGTTCTGATCGGGGAAGGGCTTCCCCCGATAGCCACCGCCAGCGTTCGGGTCGGGGAAATTCGGCACGCCGTGCTTGCGCATGCAGACGCTGTAGGCGACCTGGGCTCTCGCCATCGTGGGCGAAATGGGCGGGCCGCTGTTTCCGGCCGGAGCACTTGAGAGTGACGTGCTCGAAGTGGACGACCCGACGCTCGCGACTCCCAGCGGTGACGAACCGCCGCCCGCTGCGAGCAGGAGCGCGGCGAGCGCGACACCGGTTCCAGCGACAGTCCGAATCCTCAGGCCTCGTAGCCGGTTAGCGAAGTTGCCTGGCCGCGGCATGACCCTTTTCTACTTTCGAGCCGACTACGTGGCGGTAACCGCCAATCTGGCAAGAAGGTCAGCGCACCTGTGCCTTATGACAACTCACTGGACTGGACTTTGTGGGGC
>JBAVUF010000179.1:0-2909 GCA_049696635.1 Acidimicrobiales bacterium
TCATGGGTCAATCGTCCCGCGCGACGCGAAACGCGGGTGGGATGGTCAGGAATTCAACGATTCGTGCGACAGCCTCGTATGGTGCCCGAAATGAGGGCGGCGAAGGGGCGCGGCGACGGCGTCGTCCCGCGTCCGACCGTGAACCGATTGCCGCGGTACCGCCGGGCGCTCGAAGTAATGGTTGAGCGTGGCGTCGGCCACGTCTCGTCCTCCGAACTCGCGGACGTCGTTGGCGTAAACCCCGCGACTCTCCGTCGCGACCTCTCACGCCTCGGCACCTACGGCACGCGAGGTGCCGGCTACGAGGTCACCGTGCTCCTCGGGGAGGTCGACAAGGCGCTCGCCATCGACCGCGACTGGCCGGTCGCCATCGTCGGGGTCGGCAATCTCGGCCGCGCCCTTTCGGGATCCGAGGGCTTCGGGTCGCGGGGGTTCCGGGTGGCGGCGCTGTTCGACGTCGCCCCGAAGGTCATCGGCATGACGATCAGTGGGGTCGAGGTCGAGCACTTGGAGCAGATGGCCGAGGTATGCCTGCGCGAGCAAGTCGCGATCGGGGTGATCACGACGCCCGCCTTTGCGGCGCAGTCGGTCTGTGACCGCCTCGTCCAAGCCGGGGTGCATTCGATACTCAACTTCGCGCCGGCGGTGCTGTCGGCTCCGGCGCCGGTCGTCATCCGCCAGGTCGACCTCGCGGCGGAGCTGCAGGTCCTCGCCTTCTACCGCGCACGGCGATCGCGTCTGCCGCGCATCGGCGCCTCGCGCCCGACCCCGTAGCATTAGCGGTTCGTCGCCCAGGGAGGTCGGAGTGCCGATCGTCGTCGTCAGCCTGCACGAGCGGGATGCGCCGCTCGAGCTGCTCGACCGGCTCGCGGTCTCCGTCGATGAGGTGCCGAAGGCGCTCGCCCGACTCGGCGACAGCCCTCACCTTTCCGAGCGCGTCGTGCTGTCGACGTGCATGCGGACCGAGATCTACGCGGTGGCCGAGCGCTTCCACGACGGGCTCGCCGACATCCAACGCTTTTTCGAGGATCGGCTCCCCGACTCGCCGTCGGACCTAGCGGCTCTCGCCGAGGCGCTGTTTGTCGAATTCGACGAGCCGGCGGCGCGCCACCTCTTCGAGGTCGCTTCGGGCATTGATTCGCCAGTTCTCGGTGAAGGCGAAGTCCTTCGCCAGGTGCGCGACGCGCACGAAAGGGCTCGAGCAGAGGGTGCCACCGGACCGATCCTCGATGGGCTCTTCCGCCACGCGCTCGAGGTCGGAAAGCGTGCCCGCACCGAGACGGCGATCGCGAAAGGCACAACATCGCTCGCTCATGTCGCGGTCGAGCTTGCCGCCAAGCATCTCGGCGGGAGTTTCGACGAAAAGCGAGTCGTTGTCGTCGGAGCGGGCGAGATGGGCGAGTCGCTCGTCTCGGCGCTCAGTCCGCTCGTCCGCCGGGCAAAGGTCGTCGTCGCCAATCGCAGCGCCGACCGGGCCGTGGAGCTCGCGAAAGGACTCCAGGGTCGCGGCGTCCCGCTCGACACGCTCGGCGCCGAACTCGTCGACGCGGACGTCGTCTTCAGCGCAACCGCCGCGAGCGAGGTGCTCTTAACTGCGGAGGACCTTCGGCGGGCGCGCACCGGCGGGCATCGCGGCGCGCTGTTGATCGTCGACGCAGCCATGCCGCGGGATTTCGATCCCGGCGTCGCGCAGCTTCCCGGCGTCTCCCTGCTCGATGTCGATGATCTGCGCGCCTATGCGGAGCGCGAGATCGCTTCTCGCCGCGCCGAGATCGATCACGTCGCCGAGATCATCAATTACGAGCTCGAGCGGTACGCGCTCGATGCCCGTAGCCGCGACGTCGCGCCGCTCGTCACCGCGCTGCGGTCGCGCGCCGAGGACGTCCGCGGTGCTGAGCTCGCCCGGGTCGCCGGCGCGATGTCGGCGATGTCGGATGAACAGCGCGCCACAGTCGAGCAGCTGACGAAGCGCATCGTCGCGAAACTCGTCCATGATCCGACCGTCGCACTGAAACAACAGGCGGGGACCCCGAAAGGGGAGCGGCTTTCCGAAGCGCTGCGGACGCTGTTCGGCCTCTGAGTGGGGTCGTCTCCCGGCAGTCGCCCATCTCATCTGTGACGACGCTGCGTCTTGCGACACGGGGTAGTCCCTTGGCGCTCGAGCAGGCTCGGCGCGTCGCCGAACGGTTCGCCCGACTCGATCGGCCCGTCGACACGGTGGTCGTCATAACCGAGACGCGGGGTGACCGCGACCCCGAAAGTCCGATCCGACTCCTCGGTCGCGACGGAGCCTTTGCCGCCGAGGTGGAGCTTGCCGTGCTCGAAGGCCGTGCCGACGTCGCGGTGCACTCCGCGAAGGATCTCCCTTCGGTCGCGCTCCTTGAAGGGCTCGTTCTCGCCGCGACACCCGAACGCGTCGACGTGCGCGACGCGTTCGTCGGCAACACCCTTGAGGGCCTCCCTCCCGGCGCACTCGTTGCGACGGGCTCGACGCGTCGTCGCGCCCAAATCGCGTGGCTACGGCCCGACCTCGGATTCGTCGAGCTGCGCGGCAATATCGCCACCCGCCTCGCGAAGGTTCCGACGAACGGGCTGGTGGTCGTGGCCTTTGCCGCACTCGTCCGGCTCGGACTCGCGCAAACCGCGGACGAGGTGCTCTCAACCGACCTGGTTCTGCCCCAGGTGGGCCAGGGCGCGCTCGCGTTGCGCTGCCGCTCGGACGACGAGGTGACCCTGCAGCTCTGTGTCGCCATTGACGACGCGCCGGTCCACCGGGCGATCGAAGCGGAGCGCGCGTTTCTCGCGCGACTCGGCGGGGGGTGCGACGCGCCCGTCGGCGCGTATGCGAGTTGCTCGCACGCCTCGCCGTCGGTCCATCTCGAGGCGTTCGTCGCCCGCGAGGACGGTCA
>JBAVUF010000180.1:0-4355 GCA_049696635.1 Acidimicrobiales bacterium
GTACGGCATCGAATGCTTCCGAACTCAGCGCGTGGTCCGGGAGCGGTCATCAGCTCTGGGCGACCACACTCCGCGGCGCGAGAGACTTCTCGTCTCCAATTCTTTTCCCCCTCACTTCCGGCAGCACCTGGAACGATGTCCTCGTCGGCTCGCGGAGCGGTCTCTACGCGATCGACGGGGCAACGGGTGGATACTTGTTCGGGACCACGGCCGCGAGCCAGCACGCGTCGATCAACTTCGGTTGTCGCGTCTTCAATTCGGTCGCCATCGCGGACGTGGTTGAGTCAGGCGCCGCGTCCAGCTGGTATTTATTCGAGGCCTGTGGCGGACCAGCGGAGCTCCGGAGACCGGGTGAGATCGTCTCGTACAAGCTCGATCTCGCTACGCCGACGGAGGATCCCGAGTGGCCAATGTTCCGCCAGGACTCGTCACACGATGGTGTGTCACCGTGATGTGTCCGCGTCGGGTCTTGGCCGCTCCTCGTAGGCGCTCGGGTTCACCGGCCCGGAGACGCCGGAGGAGGATCAGTTAGGCGTCGAAGGCGGGACGCTCTTCAGGCGACAGCCCGTGGGCTCGCTTGTCCTCGTACATTGCCCGATCCGCTCTGTTGAGCAGGTCCCGGGGGGTGTCGCCGCGTTTTCCGACGGCAAGACCGAAACTCGCTGAGATCGGCAGCCCGCGTGCCTCTCCGACGCAGTTGATCGCCGAGACGACGCGGTTGCCGAGCCCGACTAGTCGATCGATCTCGACGTGGTGGACGATCGCCACGAACTCGTCGCCACCGATCCGGCCGACGACGTCCTCAGATCGCATCTGTGCGCGCAGCGACTGACCGATCTGGACGAGCACCCCGTCACCAACGTCGTGGCCGAAGGTGTCGTTTACCGCTTTGAAGCCGTCGAGGTCGATGAACACCAAGCCGACATGGCTCGCGTCAGCCGCGAGCCGTTGCTCCAAGAGCTCGATCAAAGAACGCCGGTTCGGCAAGTCGGTGAGCGAGTCGACGCTCGCTAGCTTTCTCAGCGCCGCCTCCGTCTCGTGACGTTCGGAGACGTCGTGCAGCGTCGCGACGATCGCGTAGACGCGGTTGCGCCCACGCGCCGACAGTCGCGCTTCGACGATCGGCGCATCGGCGTCGTCGCCAAAAGGATCGAGGTGGAAGTTGATCGTCGTCGATCCCGGGGCGTCGAAACGGCGCTCGAAGGCGTCGTTCACGTACGCACGTTCCGAGGGACGCGAGATCGCTGCCAGCCCGCCCTCTTCCAAGAGCGCCAGGTACTCGGCGCAAAGGGCGCGGGCGGCTTCGTTCGCGTAGTAGGCGAGGCGGTGCGCCCCGAAGAGGACGATCGGGATCGACACCGAGCCGGCGATCGGTTCGAGCTCGAGCTCGTGTGGGAACAGCGCAACGTTGTCGTCGGTCTCTGAAAGCGGTTGGGCCTCCTCGACGCGGACGACGAAGCCCTGGATGACCGGGTCGTCTGTCCGGTTGGCGATCAAAAGGTCGAAGGTGCCCCATTCGCCGTTCGCCCGCCGCAGTCGCGTCGTCCAGGTGCCTTCCCAGCCGGGCTCCGTGCCGAGCACGCTGACCGTGAACTCGACCGATTGTGCGAGCTCGTCCGGGTGGCAGAAATCGAAGACCTTGGCCCCGATGAACTTCTCGCCGCCGAGGAGTCCTCCAGGCGGGCCGAGCGCGTCGACGATTGTCGCCTCCTTGTCGACGACGACGACCGACTCGGTGAGGTACGGCGTGAGGCGTTCGAGCAGCCCAGGGGTACTAGGCCCCCCCGAGTGGGCGCCGATCCCATAGGCGCGCGTTGCGAGGTCAGCGATCTCTACCTCGTCACTAATCACCTGGTCCTCCAACTGGAGCCGTACGAACTATCTATCTCTACGTCACACAGTGTGACGACATAAACGGCTCAAGTGGGGCTAATCGCCCTGCGCCATTTCTTAAGGCAGGCGACTGCCAGTGTCCGGGTGGCGCGTCAGGCGACCGCCTCGTCGATCGCTTGCAGGACGTCCGGCGTCAGCTTCTCGATGACGTCGAGCGCGCCGAGGTTCTCTTCGAGCTGGGACATCCGGCTCGCCCCGGTGATGACGCTCGAGACGTGCGGGTTCTTCGCGCACCAGGCGATCGCGAGCTGAGCTGGCGTACAGGAGAGGTCACCGGCGATCCGCACGAGGTGTTCGATCTTTTGTCCTTCGCCACTTTCGAGGAGGTACGGGCGGAGCCACTCGTAGCCCGGCAGCGTCGCCCGCGAGCCTTCGGGGGTGCCGTGGAGGTACTTGCCGGTGAGCAGCCCGGAAGCGAGCGGGCTCCACGTCGTGAGACCTAGCCCGTAGTCCTCGTAAAGCCGGGCGTATTCGTGTTCGACTTTCTGTCGTTCCAAAATGTTGTACTGCGGCTGCTCCATCACCGGCTTGTGCAGGTGGTGCCGCTCGGCGATCTCGAAGGCGGCGCGGATATCGTCGGCGGGCCACTCAGAGGTTCCCCAATAGAGGGCCTTTCCGGACGAGATGATCTCGGACATCGCGAACACGGTCTCTTCGATAGGCGTCTCGAGATCGGCGCGATGGCAGTACAAAAGGTCGACGAAGTCGAGACCGAGGCGCTCGAGGGAGCCTTCGATCGCCTGCATGAGGTACTTGCGGTTCAACGTCTGTTTCATGTTCACTTCGTCGAAGATTCCCCAAAAAAGCTTCGTCGAGATCACGTAGGAGTGACGGGGCCAGCCGAGCTTTCCGATCGCTTCGCCGAGGATCTGTTCGGCCTGACCGCCCGCGTAGACCTCGGCCGAGTCGAAGAAGTTGACGCCGTGTTCGCGGGCGAAGGCGAGCTGCTGTTCGGCGAGCGACGTGTCGACCTGCGGGCCGAAGGTCACCCACGATCCGAAGGAAAGCACGCTCACCTTCAGCCCCGAATTGCCGAGCCTGCGGTACTCCATCCGTCGCTCCCTTCGTCAGGCCGCGTCGTCGCGGCACGCGAGTCCTCTCAGTCCCCCAGCGTCCGTCATACCATCGCATCGACCGCCGTCAGGTCGTCCTTGGGGCAAGGAACGCGAGCACGGAAGGAGGCCCGCATCACCGCACGTGAAACGAACCACGAACCCGTGACGAAGCCGCGCGACACCGTCGTGCTCGTCGCAGAGGATGGCAGCGCCGTGGGCGAATCCTCCAAGCTCGCCGCCCACGAGGCGCCCGGACATCTCCACCTCGCGTTCTCGGTCGTGCTCTACCGGCCGGACGGACGCACGCTTCTGCAGCGGCGCGCGCTGTCCAAGTACCACTTCCCGGGCGCCTGGGGCAACGCCTGCTGCAGCCACCCGCTTCCAGGCGACGACCTCGTCGCTTCGGCACAGTCGCGCGTGAAAGAAGAACTCGGCATCGACTGTGTGCTCGAAGATGTCGGATCGCTCATCTACCGCGCCACCTGCGAGCAATCCGGCCTCGCCGAATACGAGTTCGATCACGTGCTGATCGGCGAGACGGACGCAGCGCCGTCACCCGACCCAGCCGAGGTGGCGGAAATTCGATGGGACGACCCGCGTACCGTCCTCGACGCGCCGCCGGACCCGACGGCGCCGTGGCTCATTCCCGTGATCAGACTTGCGGAACATCATCGGGGCGAGCGCACCGAAACCAAAGGGAACCGAACACCGGCCGGTTTGAGCTGAAGCGTCGACCCTCGCTGACGCTCCTGAGTGTTCCCGAGCGCGTGTCTGCTGGCCGCTACGCGCCGCCGGCGGTGAGCAGCACCACCTTGCCGAACTTGCCAGGCTGTGCGAAGCGGCTGTATGCAGCCTCGACGTCGGCGAGCGCGAACGTCGAATCGATCGGCACGCGAACCTTGCCCGACTCGACGAGGGGCAGAACATCGCGGGCGACGCCGTCGATGACTGCCTGCTTCTCGGCAATCGAGCGATGACGAAGGGTCGAACCCATGAGGCGCGCCCTGCGGTTCATCAGGACGAACAGGTCGATCTCGGTCCGGGAGCCTCCACCGACGCCGATGACGATCACGCGGCCGCCGGTTCCGAGCGCCTCGAGATCCTCACCGACGTTCGGGGCCCCGACGAGCTCGACGACGACGTCGAACGGGCCGCGTCGAAAGCCTTGGTCGGGAGAGACAGCCTCGGCTCCGAGTTCGGCGACCAAAGCGCGACATGCCTCGCTCCTTACCGTCGCGGTAACCGATGCGCCAAGAGCCATCGCGAGCTGAACGGCCGCCACGCCAACCCCCCCTGCCGCGCCCGAGACGAGGACGTGCTCGCCCTTTTGGAGTTCGCTCTGGGTGACGAGCGCGTCGTGCGCGGTGGAGTAGATCTCTGGGAAGCCTCCAGCTTCCGCCCACGACA
>JBAVUF010000181.1:0-34869 GCA_049696635.1 Acidimicrobiales bacterium
CAACCGGCCTGCGCGACCTCGCGGAGAAGGTAGGCGCAAGCGCCGCCTACCGCCGCATCGGCTCGATCGCCTCCACCCTGGCGCTGCCGGTGGCGGAGGGTCTCGAACCCCTGCCCGGGCGGACGCTCGTCGAACTCGATCGTCGTGCACGGAACGAGGGTGATGGCTGGGTCGACACGGCCTGGGGTGTGGCGTGGCCGTACCCGCCGTCCGAACTCGAAGCGGTGGTCGCCGCATGATCACCAGGGGCATCGTCACGCAACGCGCCAACGACGAGCAGCTCCCCGCGCAAACCATCGAGCGCGACTACATACTCGCCAATGTGTGCGCCGATGTCGGCGCTCTTGGCGATGCGCGGCTGGTCTTCAAGGGCGGAACTCTGCTGCGGCTCTGCTACTTCGACGACTACCGGTATTCGGCCGATCTCGACTTCTCCGCCATTGACGGTCTCAACTCCGCGGATGCGGTCGCAATCGTTGCCACCGCCGTCGAAGCCTGCCGACGGCGCATCGAGGCGCCGACATTGGAGGTTTCGGACGCCGACGATGGAACGGCGTGGGTCTCGTATGTGGGGCCGCTGGGCGCTCGGCCGCGAAAGATCAAACTCGACATCTCCGACGACGAGCTGGTCGAGAGTCACGAGCGGCTGCGGCTGTACCCGCGCTGGCCCGATCTACCGGATAGCGCCGCGATTGAGGGTTACTCACTTTACGAAGTGGGAGCCGAAAAACTGCGTTGTATCGCCGAGCGTCTCCAGTGTCGCGACCTCTACGACCTCCACGAACTACTCGATGGGAAGCACATCGACGCCATGGAAACCTGGCATCTCTACTTGCGCAAGGCGGCCAACGACGTGACACGGGGGCGGCAGCGAACCCCTTCCCGGGAGTGGGCCTCCGCGTTCGAACGGCGGCTGGCGGCCTGCCGAGAACGATGGGAGCAGGAGCTGGGGGACTACCTGTCCGACGTGCCCGCATTTGGCGACGTCGAGCGGCGCCTCCGCCGCCATCTCAGCTCCGTTATCGAGGCCGCCCAGGCGCTCGCAGACCAGTAGCCACTGCCGGACGATCCGGAGCCTTCGTAAACGCGCGACCCGCTTGCGTCCCCATGATGCGCATGGCCCGGCTGGCTCCGCACCCCGGTCAGTGCGTATGGCTGGCTGCCTGCAACTCGATGATGGCTTCGTGGTGCCCGCTCTGGGTTGACTTTTAATGTTCCCGCTGTCACCCTCGTGAGATGGCAAAGATCGTGCACAGCGTAGAAATCGCACGTTCTCCTGCGGACGTGTTCGCCTATCTCGATCAGCTCGAACGACACGGCGAATGGGAGTCCCAGATCATTAGCTCAACGAGAGATACCGATGGACCCACGCGCGTTGGCACCCGGGGGACGGACGTACGCAAAGTTCCAGGTGGTAAGCAAAGCGTCTCGTACGAGATCACGGAGCACGACCCTCCGAGGAGGGCTTCCTTCAAGGGTACGAACGGACCAGTGCGACCCGTCGGAACGGTGACCGTCGATCCGGTCGGGCCAGACAGTTCACGAGTCACCATAGAACTCGACCTTCAAGGACATGGTTTGTTCGGCAAGCTTGTCGCGCTCATAGCCCAAAGCCAGTCAAAGAAATTGGTGCCACAAGACCAGCAGCGACTGAAAGAGCGCCTCGAAGCTGTTACCTGACGGAGGGCTCAGCTTTTCCGCCCAATCCGGACGCATCCTTTCAAGTAAGCGCCCTCCGAACAATGACAATCTCCTCGGGCAGAGGACACGTCACTTCGTCGAGTACTGGCGTCGGAATTCGTGACGCCACACGCACGCGCAGTCGGGTGCTCGCTGGGAGACTGAGTCTCGCGGCACAGACGGAACACGGGAGCCGACGGCGACCATGCGGGGGCCGCGGCGCGGGGTGCGGGGGTTTGGCCTCATCACGTGCCGCGCCAATCTTGCGGCCTCCGATGGGCACGAATACATCTGCGACTAGGAAGGGTGATGACGTGAAACACGGGCTCTTTCTTCCTCCCTTTGATGGCCTTGCAGAAGTTGAGCGGATGGCCGATCTGGCGGCGGTCGCTGAGGGGGCTGGTTGGGATGGCTTCTTCGTCTGGGACCACCTTCACTATCCCGCGCCCGTACGCGACATCCTCGATCCTTACGTCTGTCTGGCGGTCATAGCCGCTCGGACCTCGCGCATCACGCTGGGACCCATGGTGACCCCGTTGATCCGCCGTCGCCCTCAGGTGGTGGCTCGCCAAGCCGTCGCGCTCGACCGCCTCTCCAAAGGTCGTCTCGTGATGGGGTTCGGAATTGGCGATGACTACCCCGGCGGCGAGCTCGCCTGTTTTGGCGAATTGACTAATGCCAAGGACCGGGGTCGTGCCTTGGACGAGGGGCTCGCTATTTTTCAGGGCTTGGTCTCTGGACAGGAGGTCAACATCAGTGGCGAGTTCTTGATGGCTCAGGAAGTCGCCTTCCAGCCAACGGCGTATCGCCCCGACGGCATACCCGTGTGGACGGCTGGTCGGTGGCCGAATCCGGCGCCAATTCGTCGCGCCGCGCGGCACCAGGGGATGGTCGTCATCCAGATGACTGAACCCGAGCAGGCGGCTCAACTCAAGACGAGATTGGTTGACGCCGAGGCCGACCTCGACCACTTCGACATCGTCGTCTGGGGCCAGCGTGACGAAAAGATGATGTATCGAGACGATGAGCGCTACGCCGAATGGGCAGAGGCGGGAGTCTCGTGGTTCCTTACGGGGCCGGGGCCCTTCAATCTGGTCTACGACGAGGTCCGCGAGTACGTTGCAAAAGGTCCTCCTCGCTGATACCGCTCATCCGAATCTTCCAGGAACATTGGAACATGCTCGGGCATCAGTGCCGGAAAGTTGTCTCCCCGAACGCCTGAGTTCCCTTAGTTGAACGGAACGGTGATCGGGCCGGGTAGGCGCCGGTAGACGGCGAAGAAGTCGCGATCATCGGGAACGAGGTATCTGTCGGGGGACTGATTGGGCTGGGGTTCGACCATGGTCGGGGAGAGACCGTGCGCATGGGTGTACGTAATGAGGGTGTGCCAATAGGGGTTGATGTCGAACTCCATCGCGTCCACCGCGCCCACATGTTGCAGGATCTGCGCGAGTGAGATCACGGTCTGGTCGTTCGCGACGACAAAGATGAGGTTCCCGTGACGGTCGATGCCGACGCCGGTACGCCAGACCTGCGTGACGCCGCCCAACGTGTAGCCCCACTGCGGGCTGTTCGGGTTGGTGTTGAGCGTCGGGTTCAGCTGTCCGTTCCAGACAATCGGAGCGAGGCTCTGGCGCGCCCATGCGACGTTCGGCCCGAGGTGCGAACCAGCACTCCACTTCACGATCGCGACGGTGCCGTTGCGATAGCCAATCAGCGTGGCGTTACCGTCGGTGAGCGGTTCGTTCACAAGGCCGTTGTCGGCGGACCCATTGGTGCCGTCTGAGTAGATGAAGCCGGCATTGAAGGTTGCGAGCAGTCGGTAGCGCTGGTCGTTCGGGACCATCATCGGTCCTCTTACGGCAGCGTGCGGCGGCTCGTAGCGACCCGGGTAGTACGCGAGCGCGGTGCGCGAGTGGTCGAACCAGGCGACGTAGGCGACGATCTGCGGGTATTCGAGCTCCGGCCGGTAGGTCGTGACGAGCACGGGTGGGCCACCGTCGACGGGAGGCCCGGTCGGCTTCCAGATTCCCTCACCAGGAAGCGGGTGTGCGAAGACCGGTTTAATTGGCGGCGGCCAAGGCGCCGTCTGCGCCGATGGCGTTGTTGTGGTCACCGTTGTGGTCACCCGATGCGCTTGACCGGTTGTCGGATCGGAGAGCCCGACCGAGGGAAGTCTCTTTAGTTGCGGGCCGCCCGGCTTCGGCGCCTTCGAGCCGTAGTAGTAATGCTCGGCCTTGTCGACGATGAAGTTTCCTCCTGGAAGGCTCCGTACCCACTCGGCGCTGCGCGCGCCGAAAGACTCGCTCGTTGGCGCCAGCATCCAGCTCGCATAAGAGACCGCGAGCCATACGACTGGTATAAGGACGAGAACCGCCGCTGCGAGCAAGGGGCGACGATGTCGCCTTCGCCATTGCTTTCGCGTCTCGCGTCGCTGCGCTCGACGCGCGGACCTCCGGGCGAATGGTGCGGACGCAGATGTGTCACCAGCATCTGCCTGAAGCCTTGGGTGAGTCGAGCGTCTCCTACGTCCAAGGGCTCTACTCATGATTGCGTTGCCTTCGAGCGCGTGCGGGCATTGCCGAGATCGCCCCGGGATGAACAGGCTTCGCCACGACCACCGGCGTCAACCGGTCGCGGTGTGAGTCGGCGTGACACCGTCGGACGCGAGGTCGAAGCCGTCCGCGGTGTTGAGGAAGCCGGCGGCAGTTCCCGTGACACCCGTCGTGCAGTTCGTGGCCTGATGGGTCTCGTCGAGCATCTACTTCCGTGCTGCGGTTAGAGCAGACCGCGGGGTAGCGATGACCGTCGCTGCCCCCGCGTCTCTCACAGCAGGAACGGTAAAGGTCGAGCCTTACGGGCAGATGAACGACGCCATTGATCCCCAGACGGATCGAGTTCGACGCCTTCGCCATGTAGGCGCCCGTGCTCAGTGTCCGAGGACGAGCCGTTGGCGCGTACTCCCGACGAGAATCAGCGCGAGGCCGAGCACGCCGACGTCCCGCAGCACGAGATCGGACAGACCACCAGACGCGATAAGCGAGACGACAATTTCGAAGAGCAAAACCGCTGCGATCCCGGCTGACACCCGCAGCGCAAAGCCGAAGATGAGCGCCGCGGCCAACACGAACAACACCCAGCCGTGGATGAGGACGAGCGCCACGCTCAGGTTCGACCGGGGTGAGAGGATCGGCACGTACCCGGTCCACACGCCGGGCTGGACGAGTTCGTGGTATCCGAACCACGCGAGCACCAGGCCGAGCAGTACCCGACCAAGGGTGGGCGCCCAATCGCCAAATGTGAGGGCCGCCTTTTTGACGACGTCCTCGAGTTCCAAGGGCGCGCCACCTGTGACGTGCCGCCCGAGGCCGGCATTGCTCGAATCCTCGGAGACGTCAAGCGGTGACGCAACCGCGGTGGTCGCTGCGGCTCGCGGTCGGCGGTCCGTCCGGCGTCGCGCTCGTCTTCCTCTACTCATCGCTTCCCGCTCAGTTGTCGAAGTTCACTGGACGATGTGGCCCGACGAGTCGGTCGCGATCAGCCCGTCGTCGCCGTAGCTGTAGTCAGAGCCGCCCGAGTCGTCACCCAAGGTGGTGTCGACGAAGTAGAGCTTGTCGCTCGAGGGGTAAGCCTTCTGGAGCGCTGACTGTCCGCTTCCGGATGCGACGAGATTGATCGCGATCTCGGAGCCGCGATGGTGGATCGAATACTTAAAACCGGAGAGCGCCAGCTGTGCCGACGCCGTCTCCTTCGACGGGTAGATCTCGTACGCGTACGGTGCATATGGGCTGCTCGACAGCACCGGTCCGCGCGTCTTCGGTGGCGACGAGGGTGTCGACGTCGAATGCCGTCGCTGACTTGTACTGGCCGTACCGTGGTGTGCCGGCGGATTGTGATGAGCGCGAGCTGGACGCTTCGCGGCCGATTGTTGCGCTTCGGAGGACTGGTTGTTGTTCCCGCTGACGGACAGGGCGCCGGTCACCACGCCTGATCCACGGACCGACCATCCATGGGCTCCGAGGGCGACGCCGACAATTGCGACAAGGACCATGAGCGCAAGTGGTGCTCGCGCCCGGTTCGAGCTGAGGCGATTACGGTCGATGATCGCGGTGTTCTTGCGCGTATTCACCGCCGGACCTTTGCGGATCGGGTCTCGTGGCCAGTAGGCACTGGAGCAGGAAAGCCGCGAGACGCACGGCGCGAAGTTTCACGTCCGCTTGCCATCCTCCTCCTCGGTCTGTCGGTATCGAACCGCGGCGATGCCACCTTCGTGAAGTCGAGGGTAGGAGTCGGACCTTACGCAAACATGAAGCTGACGACCGTGCCCTAAGTGAAAGCGATCCTGCGCCTCCTGGAGCTCGATGGGTCCGACAATAAAAAAGATCGCTCAGCGGAGCGTCACGCGGTGAGGCGCTCGTGCACAGGTGCCGGCTCCAGATCCCGTCGCGACGTTGGGGGCGATTCGGCAACGTGCGCGAACAATCGGGAACTACGTTGGCACTGACGAGTAAATAACAGGTGATTTCTCTCTTGGTACTTCCAACGCGTCAATCCCTCGTAAATGTGAATCTCACGTGTCGTCGCGCTTGTACAACTACTCCAACGAATCTCCGTCTCATTTAGCGAGAGGTGCACTGATGGGTGTGTCAGATGGGGCATCATCAATGAAAGGGCGCGCCGAAGGCAGCTGAGTGCCATCTTGGACGCTCGGCGTATCGATCCCGTCTTCTGCTCGAAACCGCGGCCACGAGACTTCGATATGTGCGCCTCCGAAGCGCGCAGTGGCCACGCTCAATGTGCCGCCGGTCGCTTTGACGACCGCGTTCGCGATTGAGAGGCCGAGGCCGGCACCTCCAGGGACGGTACTCGCGCGGTGAAACCGCAGCAGGATGTGCTGGCGCTCCTCCTCGGCGATCCCCGGACCGCTGTCGTCGACGGTGACCGTCACGCGATTCTCCGTCGAGGCGACCGTCACCTCGACGCGTCCGTCGGGGTTGGTGTACCGACAGGCGTTGTCGAGAAGAACCGAGACGAGGCGATCGAGCCAGTCCGCGGGAGCGACGACGATCGGAGCGAGCTCACCCGACTGAGTGAACGAGATGGTGAGCCTCTGGTGTGAAGCGAGGGTGCCGAAACGCTCTGAACACGCCCTCGAGATGTTCGCCACGTCGACTGGCTCCTGCGGCGGACTCGCGGGAAGCGCATCGAGACGCGCCAACCACAACAGGTCATCGACGATGCTGCGCAACCTTTTGGACTCATCCGCGACCCGTTCCAGCGCGATCCGATAGGCGGGGGCTGTCCGATCTGAGCTGAGCGCGAGGCCGACTTCCGCCTCGATCACACTGAGCGGCGTGCGCAACTCGTGTGAAGCATCCGCTGTGAACTCGAGCTGGCGAAGACGCGCGCGCTCGATCGGCGCCGCGGCACGCCGACCGATGATCGTTGCTGCGAGGAACAAACTGAGGAGGATGATCGGCGCGAGGATCCCCTCGACGAGCAGGAGCGTCGAGCGCACGCTTACGACTTCCTCGGTGCTCGTGGCGACCACGATCCGGCCACTCGGAATCTCGATGCCCTCGAGTCGAAACGTTCGACCCGCGAACCCTGCGTTCACGGGTTCACCGGCCCGCAAATCGGCTACGGGAAGCAGTGGGGCATTGGCGCTGAGCCGACGGGCTTTCGTCGCACCGGCTGGCACGAACCAGGCGAGGATCGGCGCGTCATCGAAGTCGCCCGCCGAGCTCGGCACCGCGGTGGTGCCCGGACTTCCCGGACTTAGCTGTTTCGGGAACCCATGGGTGAGCGAAACGAGGCGCCCTGCTAGGCGAGCGTCGATCGAGGTGTAAAGGTGATCAACGACTACGAGGTCGGCAACCGTACAGGCCAAGAGGTACACGACGAGTGCGAGCACTGTCGCGCTCAACGCGACACGTCGGGCGTGGAGGCGAACGCGTCCGCTCGAAACGCTAGTTTCGAGCTTCTCTGTGTTCACGAAGCCACCAAGCGGTATCCCGCGCCGCGCAGAGTCTCGATCCTCGCGTCGCAGCGGGCGAGCTTGGCTCGAAGACGGGCGATGTGTACATCGATCGTGTTCGAGCCGACGGCGTCGGCCTCTTCGGGCCATGCTTGGAGCGCGATCGTGCTGCGTTGAACGACCGCCGGACTTTTTCTGAGGAGCAGCTCGATGATGGCGAACTCCCGGGGAGTGAACTCCGCGGGTGTACCGCCTACGAGCACCTCTCGGGTGGCCGGGTCGATACTGAGCGATCCACACCGGAGGAGAGGATTTCGGTCGCCGCTTGGTCGGCGGAGCAAGGCGCGAAGCCGGGCCAGAAGTTCGCCGTAGTCGAACGGCTTGATCAGATAGTCATCTGCGCCCTCGTCGAGGGCCCGGATGCGGTCAGGAGGGGCGTCTTTTGCCGTGAGCATGAGGAACGGAGTGCCGATACCCTGCCGACGTGCCCAAATGATGATCTCGAGTCCGGAAACTCCCGGCATGCGCCAGTCGAGAACACCGGCACAGTATTCATAGGCTCGTAGGTACTGGCGGGCATCCTCGCCGTTCGTAACGGCATCGACGACGTAGCCGGCTTCGCTGAGCCCACGTTCGAGCACGTCCCGCAGGCTGGCATCATCCTCGGCTACAAGCACCCGCATAATAAATAGTGTCGCAGCCTCAGCCCAGCTCGTCCCGCAAAGCGATGCGCTCGAGCTTGAGCTGCCGTAGTCGGTGGACGATGAACACACTCCCGGTGACGACGGCCACTCCGGCGGCGAGATAGCCGAGGTAACTGAAGTCCGTGACGATGCGGTGCCAGCTCGAACCGAGCGCGAATCCGATGCTTGCGAGCCCACCGCACCAGATGGCGCAGGCGGCCAGGGTAAATGTCACGAATTTCGCGAGCGACATCTCGCCGATCCCAGCAGCGATCGAGATGAACGACCGTACGAACGGTATGAAGCGACCAAAGAAGACCAGCGGTTCTCCTCGGCGAGCGAACCACCCCTCGGCGCGATCGAGGTCCTTATGGGTGAGAAGGACGTACTTGCCGACCCGATCGACGAGATTGCGACCTCCGTAGCGACCGATCGCGTACCCGATGGACGATCCGGTGACCTCACCGATGGCTGCAACGAGGATGACGAGGACCAGCTGAAGGCGATCGTGGTGACCGGTGACCACGTGGCCGCTGGCGAGCACCCCGGCGTAACCGATGGCGATCTCGGAGCCAAGTGGTATGCCGAGCGCGGCGAGGGCCGTGATGCCGAAGAGCGCGAGATAGCCCCAAGTTGCCAGGACGTGTTCCATCGTGCCTCTCTAGATAGATGATCGAGTCAACGATGGTCCGCGAACATGACGCCTACATGAAGGCGATACTCGGCGTCTTGTGCCGAGCCTCTTTCTAATAATCTTGCTAATCCGATGCTGCGTCTAACCGAGCGCACTCATGGGCGTCTTGGCACTGTTGCGCTACTCGACGCGTGACAGACAAAGTTCTTCTCTGGGCCTACCGTTCGTCCCGAGGATCTAGACATTCTCCTTGACACAGAAGCCCGCGCCGTTCGTCAAGATCTGGGAGTCTCTGCACTGACGCGGGTGATTCTCCGACGCACCGAAGTCCTCGTGGTTCAGGTATAGGAGGGACTCGGTAGCGCGACTGAACTTCAATCCATGAACGCACCGCCGTTGACCGCGACGGATTCGCCGGTGATGAAGCTGGCGTCCTCGCTCGCGAGGAACGCAACTACTCTCGCCACGTCTTCAGGAGCCTCAAGTCTTCGCAACGGGGTGTCGGAAAGATAGAGGGCCTTCACCTCTTCAATTGAGGTGCCACGAAATTCTGCCTCCCAAGCAAGTTCTCGGTGCTGCATGCCGGTCGCGACGTACCCGGGGCAGACGCTGTTGACTCGGATCTCGTACTCCGCTAATTCCAGCGCCATCGCCTGCGTAAGACCGACAACGCCGAACTTCGAGGCGACGTAATCGGCAAGGAAGGGAACCCTCCCTTGCTTCCCAGCCATCGAGGCGATGTTCACGATGCAGCCGCGTGTCCTCGCCGAGACCATAGAACGCGCCGCAGCCTGGCTCGCAAAGAAGAGGCCGCGTAGGTTCACGCCCATCGTCCGATCGAAGTCCTCGGGTGAGATTTCGAGGAAGGGCCGCATTCGCGAGACCCCGGCGTTCGAGACGAAAACCGATATGGGACCGTGAACAACGGCGATCTCCTCAATCGCCACACCGATTTCGGCGGAATCGGTGACGTCGAGGCGATACGAGCCGAGCGAGCTGCACGCTTGAGCTGTGTCCGCCGCGGCGTCTGGATCGAGGTCGGTCGGCACGACTTGGTGTCCCCTCGCTGAGAGCTCCCGCGCAATCGCTGCGCCGATCCCGGATCCAGCGCCGGTGACAACCGCGATGCCGTTCATTGCGAGGGCTCGAGAGTCAGCGGATTCCGTTCAGCGAGGCGATGAGAGATCGGGGCAAGCCGGCCCTGAAGGTCGAGAAAGATCTCGTATCCCTCGTTGTAGATCGCTTGATTGCGCTCCACCGGGACGAGGGGCTCTCCGACTTCGACGTAGCGTTTCGCCTCGGCAAAGGAATCCACCACACCCGAACCAACGGTCGCGACAAACGCGGCACCGTTGGCAGCTCCTCCTTGGTGAACGACAGGGAGCAACGGCCGTCCGAGGACGTCTGCAACGATCTGCTTCCACAGCGGGGACTTGCTCCCACCGTTGCTCACACGTCCCGCTCCCAGTACCAATCCGTTCGCAGAGAAGATGTCGAGATGCTGGCGAAAGCCGTATGCGACCGACTCCATCAGCGCGCGGAACACGTCGCCGCGCGTGTTCCCAAGGTGCAGTCCGACGATCGCTCCGCGCAGGTTCGGATCATGGAAGGGTGACTTCTCCCCCAAGAAGTATGGAAGACAGACAAGGGCAGCCGGCTCTGCGGTTGCGGCTTCCCTGTCAAGCTCGGCAAGCGGGTAACCCCCGAAGAGTTGCTGGGCCCAGCGCAAAAGACCTCCCGAGGTGGCCATGCATCCATTGGGCAACCAGAGTCCGGGGATCGGGTGTGCATCGAGATACCAGCGCGCGTCGAGCGCCGGTCCATCACTGACGACGAGTACGTCGCCGGCGCCGCCAAGCTTGACGAGCCAGTCGCCCGGTTCGGACAGGCCCGCAGCGTACGCCGCGAGCACATGGTCGGCCCCTCCGACGTAGATCGGGGTCCCCTCTCGTAACGACGTTTCACGGCCACGACCGTGGACGACGCCCACGAGCTCTCCCGGACGCCGTATCGGAGCACACAACGCCGGAGGAAGCCCCGCTGCATCGAGCACTGGCTGTGCGAGGGCACCGTCGAGTTGATACAGCCCGCTCTCGATCGCCCAGTTCAGTTCGACGTGAACGTCGGCGCCGAGCGCGACTGCGAGCCAGTCGTACGAGCCGACCAATACGGTGGCGTCCTTCGCGACCGCTGGTTCGTTGTGGACAAGCCACGACCATGTCGGCGCCACCGACTGTTGGGTGAGCGCCGAACCGGTTTCTGCAAGGACGTCGTATCCGGAACCGCCGAGGCGGTCTCTGAGGTCGTCGATCTCTGACGCCGCGCGGGCGTCGTTCTGCAGAATCGCCCGGCGCAAGACGTTTCCGTACGCGTCGAGGACAACGACCGCTGGCACCATCCCCGTCGTCGCGACGCCGTCGATCTCTTGGGGGCTGACACCGGCCACCTCAGCGACGGCGCGAACAAGCGCGCACACGTTCTCCCACCAAAGCCGCGTGTCGGCTTCTGCCCAACCGGGGTGCTCGGAGAACAACGGCGACGGTGCCGAAACGGTCGTGACCGCACCCGAGGAAGAATCGAGAAGCGAGACCTTTGTCCCGGTGCTGCCGAGGTCGATGCCGAGGAGAAGATGGGGCATAACCGACGAGAGCGAGCCCGCGCCGCCCGACGCGTTCAGCTTCGGGCGGCTGCGACGAATGCCCGAGCGCGGGCCGGGTCGACGGAGTTCCAGGTGTAGCCGTCCTTCTTCAGGGAACTCCCGACGATGCAGCCGTCCGCGTACTCGAGATAGCTGCCGATGTTCGTCGCGCTCGCCCCCGTGTTGAGGAGGACGGGCAGTTCGGCGGGCACCGCCTTGCGCACTTCAGCGAGCGTGCTCACCGCCGGCTCCGCCCCAGCCATCGGACCAGATACGAGGATCGCATCGGGCAGGCTCGACACGGCGACCGAGCGCGCCACTTCCGCCGGTGATCGGTTGCCGATCGTCGAGGCGAACTCCGGCGTGACGTTCATGAAGATTGCGATCTGATCAGCATCGAGCAGACGTCGACGCCGCAGCAGCCCTGCGGCATCGGGAGTCCAAAGACCCATATCCGACTCCCAAGCACCCGTCACCACCTCGCGAATGAAGCTTGCCTCGGCGGCGACCGCGGCGGCCAATGCGCACTCGGGATCCCAGAGAAAGTCGATTCCGAAGGGGACCTCCGTCGGCGCGCACTCGGACGCGACACGCGCCATCACGGCGGCGCTGACGAGATCGGCTTTCAACACGTACGGGCGGTCGTTCTCGTTGCAAAACATCACCGCGTCGAAACCGGCGTCCACCAACACCGCGACTTCCTCGCGGACGTGGCGGATCAACCCCTGCACTCCCTCCGCCGCCCCATACAGCGGGGCTCCGGGGAGCGCCGGCAGGTGCGCCATCGCGATCAGCGGCTTTTCGGCGCTCGGGAAGATCGTACGGAAGCGTTCCCCGAGGGTCAGGCCGTCTCCTCGTGCACCGTTCTGCACGGATCGGCTCGTAGTCATGCAGTAACCTCTAGCACCGGTCGTCCCGGCCCGCAACTGGATCCGCGTGGACCCGAGGCCAGGGGGAACGTCGATGATTGGTGAGAGACGGCGGCGAGAGATCGTCGCACGGCTACAACGGTCCGGCTACGTCGAGGCGCGCACCCTCGCCGAGGACCTCGGCGTCGACGTCTCGACGATCCGACGCGATCTCGACGCGCTCGGGCGGGCGGGTCTGGTCCAACGCACACATGGCGGGGCGCTCGCGATGGGGGGTGCCGAGGCGCTCGACGTCCCCTACGAGGCGAAGCGCCTCGAGCGCCTGGCCGAAAAGCGGGCGATCGCCGAGTACGTGGCCGATCTCGTCAGCGACGGCGACTCGCTTGTGCTCGACAGCGGTTCATCGACGTACGCCCTCGCCGAGGCGCTGCAGGTCCGGAACCACCTGACGGTCGCGACGAACGACATCCGAATCGCCCACTACTTCGCCGCGCGGCGCGGCGTTCGTCTCCTCGTCAGCGGTGGTCAGCTCATCGACTCGGTCTTCACCCTGGTCGGGGCGGCCACGCTGGCCTTTCTCTCGAGCATCCACCTTGACTGGGCCTTTCTCGGCGCGGACGCGATCGACGCGCACGCAGGAGTCTCGAACGTGAACACCGTCGAGGTGCCGGTGAAGCAGGCGATGATCTCGGCGGCCGATCGTGCGGTGCTTCTCGCGGACAGCTCGAAGTTCGGACGTCGGGCCCTGGCGGCGGTCGTCGGGATCGACGCTTTCGAAGCCATTGTCACCGACGACGGACTGCCGGCCGAAGAGCGGGATCGCTTCGGCGCTCGCCTCGTCTGCGTACGAACGGCCGATCAACACGCGAGCCGCAAGTCCGTCCCCGTTTAGCCGGATCGTTGAAGTCTCGTCCTCGGCCACTTCCAAGCGAGCGGATTCGCCCGGCCTTGCACGATCTAAGGCAAAGTGCTAGTGGTTACACCGTGGAAACGGGCGACATGGAGCACGCTGTTGCTTCCGCGCCCTTCGATTTGTCCGGTCACGTCGCGCTCGTCTCGGGCGCCGGTCGCGGCATCGGCCGGGCGACCGCACTCCTGCTCGCGCGATGTGGCGCCGCCGTCGTCGTGAATGACCTGCTCGAAGACGCGGCCGAAAAGGTCGCTGTCGAGGTTGCCGAACTCGGGGGACGGTCGCTCCATGTCACCGCCGACGTCGCGCGTGCCACCGAAGTCGACCGCCTGCAGGCGACGGTTGCCGACGCCGGGCTCCATGTCGACTTGCTCGTGAACAACGCGGGCATCTCGGCGTTTCGCCCACTCCTCGAGAGCTCCGAGGACGACTGGGACCGCCATCTCGACGTGATGGCGAAGGGCACGTTCCTCATGATGCGCGCCTTTGCCCCGGCGATGATCGAGCGACGGTTCGGCCGCATCGTGAACCTCGGCTCCTACGTCGCACAGCGCAACTGCACGACGAAGAACTTCGGGCCGTACTGCGCCGCCAAGTACGCGGTGGTCGGGCTCACTGAAGTCGCCGCGCAGGAGTTCGCCCCCTACGTGACCGTAAACGCCGTCGGCCCGGGTGATGTCGCCACGGAAATGATGGAAAGAGAATGGCAAGAAGAAGGCGAGCTGCGCGGAATCGCGCCCGCCGCGGTCAAGGAGGAATACCGACGGCGACTCCTCCTCGGAGAGTTCGAGCGCCCCGACGACATCGCTGGAGCGATCACTTTTCTGTGCTCGCCGGTCGCCTCGCAAATAACCGGATCGCATCTAATCATCAGCGGTGGACTTCCGCACAAGGTTTCGGCAGTCCACACTTGACCGAAACGGGGGAACCATGAGAACCAAACGCTTCTTCGCGGCGGCCGTCGCCACGGTGGCGGTCGTCCTCGGGGTCGCAACGACTGCGGGTACGGCGAACGCAGCTCTGCACGGTGCGCGTGCGGCCTCGCACGCGACAAAGGGGAAAGGATCGTCGGGCCCTAAGGGGACGCTGACGATCTCCAACGCAGAGTTCCTCTGGACATGCGGTTTCAGCCCCTTCAACCCGTCGGCGAACTTCCTGTCGGTCGGTCCGATCTACCAAACGCTGATGTTCGTCGACACGATGAACAACGGAGCGATATCGCCATGGCTCGCGACGAGCTATGCGTGGACGAACAACAATAAGACGCTCACCTTCACGATCCGCAACGGCGTCAAGTGGAGCGACAACTCCCCCTTCAGCGCGGCGGACGTCGTCTACACGTTCAATCTGTTGAAGAAGTATCCGGCACTCGACTTGAACAGCATTTGGTCGGTGTTGAGCAGCGTCACGCAGCAAGGCGCAGACAAGGTCGTCATGACGTTCAAGACGCCTGCGGTGCCGTACTTCTATTACATCGCCGACCAGGTAGGCATCCTGCCTGAGCACGTATGGTCCAAGGTCGCCAATCCGGTCACCTACCAGGACGCGAATCCCGTCGGAACCGGGCCGTACACCGTCCAGAGCTGCAACCCGCACAATGTCAGCTACATCGCCAACACCCATTACTGGCAGCCGGGTCTGCCGAAGATCGAAAAGATCGAGTACCCCGCCTTCACGTCGAACCCACCGGCTAACACGCTGCTCTCGACGGGCGGTGCGCAGTGGGGCTTCCAATTCATCCCGAACTTGAAAGGCGAGTATCTCTCGAAGAGCTCCTCGAACCACTACTGGTTCCCGGGAGTCGTGAACGTCTCGATCTTCATCAACCTCAAGGACGCGATCCTCTCGAACGTTGCCGTGCGCAAGGCGCTCGCGTTCGCCATCGACCGGTCGCGCGTCGCGCAGATCGGCGAGTACGGGTATGAGAACGCGGGGAACCAGGCGGGCGTCGTGACCCCGACGTTCAGCTCCTGGCTCGACACGAGCGAACTCAAGAGTGCCGGCTACACCTACGACCCGGCGAAGGCGATCTCGATCCTCGAAAAGGCCGGTTTCAAGCGGGGCGCGGGCGGAACCTTCGAAACACCCCAAGGCAAGCCGCTTTCGTTCACGATCATCAACCAGAGCGCGTACACCGACTGGGTGGCAGCCCTGCAGGTGGTGTCCCAGGAACTGTCCCAAGTCGGCATCAAGCTCACCGTCGACAACCTCGCCGGCACGGACTACGAGTCGAAGCTCTTCGATGGCAACTACCAGCTCGCCTACGGCTACGAGGCCGGCGGCCCGACTCCTTATTACGAGTTCCGCCAGTGGCTTTATGGTCCGGGATCGGCTCCGATCGGCAAGCCGGCGGTCACGAACTGGGAGCGCTACAGCTCGGCTTCGACCGACGCGTTGATCAACGAGTACGGCGCGACGACGAACTCGGCGACCCAGCACAGCATCCTGGACAAGCTGCAGTCGGTGCTCCTGAACGACGTCCCGCTCATCCCGGTCACCGAGCAAGCGGACTGGGACGAATACTCGACGGCGCAGCTGACGGGATGGCCGACCGCCAAGGACCCCTACGCGCAGCCCGCCCCTCAGGTCATCCCCGACTGGGGCATCGTGCTGCTCCACCTCAGCTGGAAGTAAGCGCGAGGTAGTGCAAAAGAGCATCTGGGCGGATCGAAGGTGTCATCAAAGTGGAGGCGCGGGTCGAGCTGAACCCGCGCCTCACCGGTTCGGCAATGCTCTAGGGTTCCCGAAGCCATGCGGTACCTCCTAAGGAGGCTCGGCTTCTTCGTCGCCACCTTGTGGGTTGCGATGACGATCAACTTCTTCCTGCCGCGGCTGATGCCGGGGAACCCGGCCGAAGCGATGATGGCGCGCTTCCACGGGAAGCTCTCCGGACAGGCGCTCCACGCCATGGAAGTCGCCTTCGGCGTCAGCACCCACGCGAACATCGTCACGCAATACTTCGACTACATCGGCGACAGCTTCACCGGCCACTTCGGAACGTCGCTCACGTTCTTCCCCTTATCGGTGCTGAGGGTCGTCGAGGGCGCGTTGCCTTGGACGCTCGGTCTCGTCGGGGTGACGACGATCATCGCCTTCATCCTCGGAACGATGATCGGCATCGTCGGCGCGTGGCGTCGCGGGGGCCGCTTCGACAGCGTGCTGCCACCGGTTTTCATCATCTTGTCCGCGTTTCCCTACTTCTTCATCGGGATGATCGCGATCCTCGTCTTCGCGATCAAGCTGCAGTGGCTGCCCCAGGGCGGCGGTTATGTCAACGGGGCGACCGTGACGCTCTCGTGGGGATTCATCGGAGACGTGCTGGAGCACGCTGTCTTGCCGGGACTGACGCTCATCATCACGTCGATCGGTGGATGGATCCTGACGATGCGGAACAACATGATCACGACCCTTTCGGAGGATTACATCCGGATGGCGCGTGCGAAGGGGCTCGCCCCGTGGCGCATCATGCTCGACTACGCGGGACGCAACGCGGTGCTGCCGAACCTCGCGGGATTCGGCATGTCGCTCGGCTTCGTCGTCAGCGGTGCGATCCTCGTCGAGTACGTGTTTTCGTATCCGGGCGTCGGCTACATGATGTTGCAGGCGGTCCTGAACGAGGATTACCCGCTCATGCAGACGCTCTTCCTGCTCATTACCGTCGCGGTGCTCGTTGCTGTGCTCGTCGTCGACGCCGTCACGATGATTCTCGATCCCCGTACGAGAGGTTCGTAGCGTGTCGGCCTCCCTCGAGCGTGCCGGGACTCCTCACACGGTCGAGGCAACCCTCGATCTCAGCGCCGGTCCGCTAGTCGAAGCAGAGCCCGTTGAGGTTCCGGCGCGCCGCAAGCGAAAGCGAGGCGCGCGGACGCGGGCTTTCGGCAGATCGCTGCTTTCGAGCAAGAAGGCGGTCGCTGGCCTCATCATCCTGCTCGTCTTCGTCGTTCTCGCCGTCTTCCCCGGCCAGATCGCGCCGTACAACCCGAGCGCCGAGGTCTTCAGGCCCGGACTCGGGCCGTCGGGAGCGCACCTGCTCGGGACGACTTCGTACGGACAGGACATCTTCTCGCAACTCGTTTGGGGAACCCGCGTGTCCCTCATCATCGCGGTGGTTGCCGGGCTGCTTTCCACCGTGCTCTCGGTGATCATCGGTGTCTCCGCGGCTTATTTGGGGGGAGTTGCCGACGGGGGCCTCTCGCTGCTCACCGACGTCTTTCTCGTCATCCCCGCGTTCCCGTTGATCGTCGTCATCGCCGCGTACTCCAATGGCGGAGGAACGGCGATCATCATCGCCGTTCTCGTCGTGACAGGCTGGTCGTACGGAGCGCGTCAGCTCCGCGCCCAAGCGCTGTCACTACGCAACCGCGACTTTCTCGCCGCGGCGCAGCTGCGCGGAGAGCGACGGATACGGATCATCGTTTCCGAGATCCTCCCGTCGATGACGTCGCTCGTCGTCGCCAACTTCCTCGGCGCCGCCGTGTACTCGGTGCTCGCGGCGGCAGGCCTCCAATTCATTGGCCTCGGCAACGTCAACACCGAAAGCTGGGGAACCATGCTCTATTGGGCGCAGAACAACGAAGCGCTCCAAGGCGGCATCCCTCTTTGGGCACTCGCACCAGGGATTGCGATCGCCCTCCTCGGTGGCGCCTTCGCGTTGTTGAATTACGCCTTCGACGAGGTCACCAATCCGGCGCTTCGGCCAGTCGCGCGGCGTTCGACGCTCCAACGGGTTCGTCAGTTGAGGTTGCGCCGTGCTGCTTGAAGTCGAAGACCTCTGTGTCGACTACCTCGGAGGCGCCCCCGCCCGCGCCGTCGACCACGTGAGTTTCTCCCTCGACAAAGGGGAGTTCCTCGGAATCGTCGGTGAGTCGGGTTGTGGCAAGTCGACGCTCCTCTTTGGGATCGCGCAGCTCCTTTCGCCTCCCGCCGAAGTCACGTCCGGTTCGGTCCGATTCCAGGGAAGCAATCTCGTCGAGCTCGGCGAAAAGCACCTGCGCGCCGTTCGGTGGCGGGATCTGTCGGTAGTCATGCAGAGCGCCATGAACGCCCTCAATCCAGTAAAGAGCATTGGTGCCCAGTACTCAGATGTAATGCGGGCACACGGGGAGAAGGACCGGGTGGGCATCGACGGTCGCTCGAAAGAAGTACTTCACCTCGTGGGAATCGATCCAGTTCACCTGCGCAGCTACCCCCACCAGTTGTCGGGCGGCATGCGCCAACGCGTGATGATCGCGATGGCGCTGCTGTTCTCACCCGAGCTGATTCTCATGGACGAGCCGACTTCGGCGCTCGACGTCGTGGCGCAGCGCTCCCTTATGGTGCAGATCAAAGAGCTCCAACAGCGCCTCGGGTTCGCAGTCATCTTCGTCACCCACGACATGTCGCTCGTCGCCAATTTCTCCGACCGCCTCGCCGTCATGTACGCGGGTCAGACCGTCGAACTCGGAGGAACGAAAGGGGTCTTCGATCGCCCGTTGCACCCCTACACCAAGGGCCTCCTCGAAGCCTTTCCTTCGGTCTACGGCGAGCGGATCCCATTGAAGGGAATCGGCGGGACGCCGCCGAACCTCGCAGAACTTCCAACTGGATGCCGGTTCCACCCTCGATGCCCAGCGCGTATCGCGGTCTGCCCTCTTGTCGATCCTGCGGTCTTCGATGTCGACGGCACCGCGGTGCGCTGTCACCTCTACGCAACGGAGAAGTCCGGTGTCGCTTGAGACTCCCCTCCCGTCTCCAAGTAGCTCACTGTTCTACGTAACGCCGCCGGAAGGCGGGAACGCGAGTGAACCTCTGCTGCGCACGGTCGGATTGACCCGCCATTTCCGGATCGGCGGCGTCCTCGGCAAGACCCTGCAAGCCGTTGATGACCTCGACCTCGAAGTCGGCGCGACGGAAATCGTTGCTCTCGTCGGCGAATCGGGCTCGGGAAAGAGCACGGTGGCGCGCCTCATCGCCCGCATCTATAAGCCGACGAGGGGAAAGATCCTCTTCGCAGGGCGAGATATTTCGACGATCTCATCGCGAAAAGAGCTCCTCGCGTATCGCGGCCAGGTACCGATGGTCTTCCAAGACCCGTTCAGCTCATTGAACCCTGTGCACCGGATCGGCTACGTGATGCTCAGAGGTCTCCGCCTCCATCGACCGGAGCTGAATCGCGAGGAGCGCGAGGACGCGGCCGTCCGGGCGCTGGAATCCGTCGGCCTCGTTCCCGGTGACGTCGCTATGACGAAGTATCCGCACGAGCTCTCCGGGGGGCAGCGCCAGCGGGTCGGGTTCGCTCAGGCGCTGAGCTGGCGACCGCGTCTCGTCCTCGCCGACGAACCGGTTTCGATGCTCGACGTCTCCATCCGCATCGGACTGCTCAACTTGATGACGGAACTGCGCGAGCAAGGACTCTCATTCCTGTACATCACGCACGACATCGCGTCGGCGCGCTACGTCGCTGACCGGGTTGTCGTCATGTACGCCGGACGAGCGGTCGAGGTGGGTCCAACCGATGAGGTGCTGCACGACCCAATCCACCCGTACACGCGCTTGCTGCTCTCCGCTGTCCCCGATCCGCGAGCACGAACCGAGATCGCTGCATCGGACGTTGGTGAGCCGCCGCGCGTTATCGACCCCGGAGAGGGGTGCCGATTCAGGTGGCGCTGCCCACTCGCGATCGATCGTTGCGCAACGGTCACTCCTCTTCTTGTGGCCACCTCGACAGGTCACGACGCGGCTTGCCACGTCACCGCGCCGGAACAAGTGACGAGCTGAGTTCGGACCCTCTCGCGCCTTTTTGGTGAGCTGCTGGTTCTGGCCGAGCATTTCGGTCGCCGCTTCGCAGGTCCGCCAAGGTGTCGCGGGCTTACCGGTCGAGCTAAGCACCGACTACAGAGCGGGTGGTCATTACTATTTTCGTTACTACAACTGCGCCTAACTTCGCCGACTTGATGACTCGGAACGGACGGTAGGTCCTGCCCACACTCCGATACGGACGAGGTGTCACGCCAAAGACGGTGGTGCTCGCCCTCACAACCCGAAGGTCGGGGGTTCAAATTCCCCCCTCTCCGATACCCCCCTCTCCGCTACCCCCCTCTCCGCTACCCCCCTCTCCGCTCCTACTCCCCCCGCCACGAAAAAACCCTGGTAGCAGGCCATAAGTGGGTCTTCGGATTCTGGCGGGGATCGAACGCGTTCATCGAACGACGATCGATCCGAGCACCCGCCGAGCACCCGCCATCTTTTTTGGGCCACTTTGACAGCGAATTGACAGCGCGTTTACTGGGTTGAGGCAGTTGCAGAACGTGACGCACGAGCTCAATTGGATTTAAGCGTCGGTTTGACGGCCAAAACCGGGCAGTCAGCCTGAAGCAATATGTCCTGGGCGTCCGAACCGAGCAGCAGCTTTCCGACTTTCGAGCGCCGGTGCAGGCCGATGACGATCATTTCGGCTTCCCTCTCACGAGCGATCCGCACGATGTCCTCGGCGGGTTCGTGTCCAAGGACGAGCTCTTCCACCTCGTGGTCGACGCCTGCAGCCGCCAATTCGTGGTCGATGCCTTCTAACGCCTCGGAATACGCTCGTATCTCCTCGTCACTTTCCTCCAAGCCGCCCTTGGCTGAGTGAACGACAACCAGACTTGCGTTGCGTATACGTGCCTCGGTGACCGCGCTATCAAGTGCGGCGCGTGCTTCTGTCCCAAAGATGTAACCGACGACAATTGCGCTCACAGAAGACTCACCCTCGAATCAAGATGGATCATGAGGAGGACGCGTCCAAGTGCCGGAAGTCCCCAAAAGGCGTCGATCTCGGATCGCAACATCTCTCCGGTCACGAAAAAACTCGGTGCCATCTCGGTGACTTTGGTCCTGGACCCTCGTCGCCGGCTGGCCCAACGACAGGCGAGCGACGCTCTGCGGGCCGCTGACGAAACGAGGGTTGCGCGCATCATTGCTAACCAAGCTCAAGGCCGTTAGCCCTCGAGGGTGAGTAGGCGACATTCTACTCGCGCCTTTCAGTGAACGATCTTCGACAGCGAGATTTCGAGAATGTCGGTGGCGCCGGCTCCTTTCAGTGCCGGCAACAAAACGTTGATCGCGGTCTTCTTGATCACCGTTTCGATCGCATAACCACGACCACCGGAAAGCTCAGAGACCGTCGGCGCCTTCATCGCCGGCAAGATCGCGAGCGCGGCGTCGAGTTCGCTCTTAGAGACGTTGAGCTTGACGAGAACGTTGGCGCGAGCCTCGAGGGCGCCCTGGAGAAGCGTCATGATCTCGCCCATCGCCCGCGCCATTGCCGCGTCGGCGTAGGAGTCGCGATTGGCGATCAGCTCCGGATACGACTCCAATACGACGTCGATCACGCGCAGTCCCGCGGCGTGAAGCGCGCGTCCGGTTTCGGTGATTTCGACGACGGCGTCGGCGATTTCGGGCACCTTCGCCTCGGTCGCGCCGTAGGACAGCAATACCTGGGCGTCGACTCCGTGAGTGCCGAGGTACTTCGCCGTCAGGTTCGGGTACTCCGTTGCCACCCGCGCGCCGCGGGGGAGGTCCGCGGTGCTGCGGACGGGGGAGGACTCGTGGACTGCGAGGACGATCTGGACGGGGCGCTCGGTCATTTTCGAATAGCGCAGGGGGCCGAGACTCACGACGTCGGCGCCGGTCTCGGCGATCCAGTCGCGCCCGGTGATGCCGACGTCGAAGAGGCCGCGGGCCACGTAGAGCGGGATCTCCTGGGGTCGCAGCACCCGGACATCGGCGATGCGGGTGTCGTCGATCGTGCCGCGGTAGTCCACCTCGGAGCTGCGCAGGATCGACAGGTCGGCGGCGTCGAACAGCTCGAAGGTCTGGCGCTCGAGGCTGCCTTTCGGTACGACGAGACGCAGCAAGTGGATTCCTCTCCTCTATATGGGCGGCCACCGGTGTATCGGAGCGCGTCCGCAAGGACCCGTTCAGTGAGCGCTCCAACGTGCACCGGCGACGTCGCCGAGTGACGGAGGACTCGGCGTTCAACACCAAGCAGTCTCTCATTTATCCTGGCATTTCCTTTCGAGGAGGGTGGGGCTCAACATGCAGGTGCTCGATCTGCGGGGTCGCAAGGCGAGCAAGGGGTTCGAAGTTCCTCGTCCGAGCCTCGGTGACGACGCCCCGGTCGAAAAGGTGCGCGAGATCCTCGATGCAGTGCGCCTCGGCGGTGATGACGCGTTGAAGAGGCTGACGATCGAGTTCGACCGCGTTGATCCGGGAAGCTTCCGCGTCAATGAGCGCGAGATCGACCAGGCACTCGCCGAGACGCCGGACGAACTCAGGAAGTCGCTCGAGGTGGCGGCGCGGGCGATCGAGCAGTTCCACCGCCAATCGCACGCCACGTCGGCGCGGTACGAGAGCGAAGGAATCGTCATCGACCGCCTCGAGATCCCGGTCGCACGTGCCGGGATTTACGCGCCGGCCGGTCTTGCCGTCTATCCGTCGAGCGTGTTGATGTCGGCGATCCCGGCGAAGGTCGCCGGCGTTCATAGCGTCGCCTGCTGCACACCGCCTCGCCGGGACGGCTCGGTCGCGAAGGAGATCCTCGTCGCGTGTCGTATCGCGGGAGTCGACGAGGTGTACCGGGTCGGTGGCGCGCAGGCGATCGGCGCCATGGCCTTCGGAACCGAGTCGATCGAAAGGGTCGACGTGATCGCCGGCCCGGGATCCAAATGGGTCGCGCTCGCGAAACGAGAAGTCGCCGGTGTCGTCGGCGTTTCTTCGGCGTTCGCCGGGCCATCCGAGGTCGTCGTCGTCGCCGACGAATCGGTTCCGCCGGATTGGGCTGCGCTCGACATCATCGTCCAGGCTGAACACGGCCCAGACGGCTTCGCCTGGCTGATCACGTGGTCAGAAGACGTCGCCGAGAAGGTACGAGAGTCCATCGCGCGACTCGTCGAACGATCGCCGCGACGAGAGGACACGCTCGCCACGCTCGACATGGGTGGGTTCGTCGCGCTCGTCGACGGCCCGGATGAAGCGATCGCTCTCACCAACGAGATCGCGCCGGAGCATCTGGAGCTGATGGTCGACGATCCGGAGTCGCTCCTTGCGCTCGTTCGCAACGCCGGGTCGGTCTTTCTCGGGGCGTTCGCACCCGCGTCGGTCGGCGACTACATCGCCGGTCCGAGTCACGTGATTCCGACCTTCGGTTCGGCGCGCTTCGCGAGCGCGCTCGGCGTCGAGGACTTCCTGCGTAGGACGCACGCCATCACGGTGAGCGAACGAGGGCTCTCGCTAGCAGCGCCGCATGTGGAAACGATCGCCGAGTCCGAGCAGCTCCCCGCTCACGCCGAATCGGTTCGCCTCCGTCTCGGTCGCCCCACCTGGAGCTCGCAGTGAGTCCCGGCGCGCCTGACGAGGCGGTGCAGTCGGGCCTGCCTCCCGGCTACCACTCGCCACAGTTTGACGCCGACGTGAGACTGAACACGAACGAATTCCCCGAAGCGCCCCCCGAGCGCGTCTATGAGGAGTTGCGCGACGCGATCGCGGGAATCCAACTCAATCGCTACCCGGACCGCATGGCCACGGAGTTGCGCGCCGCGCTGGCGGAGCATCACGACGTCCCGGCCGACAACGTCTTCTGTGCGAACGGCTCGAACGAGGTCCTGCAGTGTCTGTTCCTCTCTCTCGGCGGTCCGGGAAAGACGGCCGCGCTGTTCGAGCCGACCTACGCCCTGCATTCCCACATCGCCCGCCTCACCCGCACGGCGATTATCGAGGGTGAGCGCGACGCCGAGTTCCTCATCGACATGGACGAGCTCGAACGCCTGCTCTCGGGAGCGGGGTCCGGAACCGAACCCGATCTCGTCTTCCTCTGCTCACCGAACAACCCGACCGGCCGACTAGAGCCCGAGTCGACGGTGCTCGAGGTGCTCCGGCGGGCGCATGGAATCGTCGTGCTGGACGAGGCCTACGCGCCCTTCGCCCACACCAGTGCCATCCCGCTGATCAGTGAGTACTCGAATCTCGTCGTCGTGCGGACCTTCTCGAAGTCGTGGTCACTCGCCGGACTTCGTCTCGGTTACGCCATCACGGCCGGGGTCATCGTCGACGCATTGTTTCGGGTTGCACTGCCGTACCACCTCGACGCGCTGAAACAGCGCGCCGGTGT
The DNA here is from genome assembly GCA_049696635.1 of Acidimicrobiales bacterium. Taxonomy (GTDB): domain Bacteria; phylum Actinomycetota; class Acidimicrobiia; order Acidimicrobiales; family Bog-793; genus CAVRXQ01. Next base: position 24,517 of record JBAVUF010000181.1, read on the forward strand.
CATCGCGCTCGAGAACGAGAAGGCATACGACGGACGGATCAATCAGATCATCGCTGAGCGATTCCGAGTCGTCTCCGAACTCGGTACGCTCGGTGTCGAGGTCGTCCCATCCGACGCCAACTTCATCCTCTTCCAGCTGCCCGGTCACGACGCCCCCGAAACCTGGCGTCGCCTCGCTGAAGGGTCGGTTCTCGTCCGCGACGTCTCATCCTGGCCGCGCCTTGCCGGGTACCTGCGGGTCACGATCGGCACACCCCGAGAAAACGACGCGTTCCTCGTCGCGCTGCGGGGCGCATTGTGATGGAGTCGAGCGTCGCCCAAGCAAAGGAGTTGAAGACGTGAGCGAGGATCGCCTGACCAACGACCGGTCGGATCGGACGAGCGAGCAGCACCGTGCGACGAAAGAGAGCGCCATCGAAGTGCGACTCGACCTCGATGGCTCGGGAGAGACTGACGTCTCGACTGGATTGCCCTTTTTTGACCACATGCTCTCTCAGCTCGGCAAGCACGGGGGAGTTGATCTTTCGATCATGACCCGGGGTGATCTCCACGTCGACGCCCACCACAGCGTCGAGGACACGGGCATTGTCCTCGGCACCGCGCTGCGCGAAGCGTTCGGGAATAAGGCGGGGATCCGACGATTTGCGTCGATTTCGGTTCCCCTCGACGAGGCACTCGTCGAGGTCGCGCTCGACATCTCGGGGCGGCCGTATCTGCTCTACGCGATCGACTTTGCGCCCGACACGCTGGCCCTCGGCTCACCACCGTTTGATCCTCAGCTCGCCGAGGAGTTCTGGCGCGCACTCGTCCAGGCGGCCGAGGTGACGTTGCATATCTCGTGTACGTATGGGAAGAACACGCACCACATCTTGGAGGCATCGTTCAAAGCCGTCGGGCGGGCGCTTCGCGACGCGAAGTCGGTCGAGGGCTGCGCGATCCCGTCGACGAAGGGACTGCTCTAGGCGTGATCGCGGTCCTCGACTACGGCATCGGCAACCTCGGATCGGCGTACCGCGCCTTGCGAGCGGTCGGCCGCGACGCTCGGATCGTGCACCATCCCGATGAGGCGGTCGACGCGAAGGGAGTCGTGCTTCCCGGAGTCGGCAACTTCGGTGCCTGTGCCGACGCGCTTCGCCGGAGCGGTCTAGATGGCGTCGTGCGATCGGCCGTCCATAACGAACGCCCACTTCTTGGCATCTGCGTCGGCCTACAACTCCTCTACGAGGATTCGGAGGAGAGCCCGCGCACGGCAGGTCTCGGCATCCTTCAGGGATCGGTCCATCGGCTTCCGGGATCGCTTCGCTTGCCGCAGATGCAGTGGAACACGGTCCAGCGCGTCGCGAACCGGTCGTCGGTGCTCCTCGAGCAGGACGAAGAGCCGTCGTGGTTCTATTTCGTCCACGCCTACGCGCCGGTTCCCGATCCCGGCGCGGCCTCGACGGTCGTCGGCACGTGTGACTACGACGGCGACGTCGTCGCGGTCGTCGAATCGGGAACGTGCTTCGGCACCCAGTTCCATCCCGAGAAGTCCGCGCAGGCCGGGCTCGCTTTGCTCTCCCGCTTCGCCGACCGCTGCGAGCAGCGGGTGACGACCTGAAATGGAGTGCATCCCCGCCATCGACATTCGGGGTGGACAGGCCGTGCGACTCGTCCGTGGCGACTTTTCCACCGAAACCGTCTTCGGCGAACCCGTCGAGATGGCCGAGCGCTTTGCCGCCGCCGGTGCGCCGCGCGTGCACGTCGTCGACCTTGACGCCGCGCGCACCGGCGAGCTCGTCAACGAGAAGCTAGTCGGACAGATCGTCGAAGCGGTTCGCGTCCCGATCCAGTACGGCGGTGGGGTGCGAGACCTCGCCACGCTCGATCGGGTCGTTGCAGCCGGCGTCGCGCGCGTCGTCCTCGGGTCCGCCGCGATCGAACGTCCGGACTTCGCGTTGGAAGCCGCCACGCGCCACCCCCAGCGAGTCCTCGTCGGTCTCGACCACCGCGGCGTGCCGCGATCCGCAGGCGAGCCGTGGCGACTCGCGCTCCACGGATGGTCCTCGACGCATCCTTTGCGTTTCGACGCGGTGATCCGCACACTCGAGCCGCTGCCGCTCGTTGGTGTCGTCGTCACCGACATCACGCGCGACGGAACGCTCGCCGGTCCCGATCTCGACGGGCTGCGATCGGTGCTCGCGGTGACGGCTCTTGACGTCTACGCATCGGGCGGAGTGAAGAGCCTCGATGATCTCCGAGCCCTCGGCGCGATCGATATCGATGGTCGGAGGATCGCGGGTGTCATCGTCGGGCGCGCGTTCGCGTCTGGCGAAATGTCGGTCGAAGAGGCGGTGGCCGCGTGCGAACGGTGAGGATCATCCCGTGCCTCGACGTGACCCACGGTCGGGTCGTGAAGGGCGTGCGCTTCGTCGATCTGATAGACGCCGGCGATCCCGCCGAGCTCGCCCGCCGGTACAGCGAAGAGGGCGCGGACGAGGTGGTCTTCTTGGACATCACCGCGTCGGTCGAAGAACGCGACGTTATGGTCGACGTCGTTGAGCGCACCGCCGAACAGCTCTTCATCCCGCTCACTGTCGGCGGCGGGATTCGAAGTCAAGACGATGCCCGCCGCATCCTGGCGGCCGGCGCTGACAAAGTGGCGATCAACAGCGCGGCGCTCGCCCATCCGGCACTTATCGCCGAGCTCGCGGCGACCTTCGGGTGTCAGTGTGTTGTAGTCGCGATCGATGCGAAGCGTCGGGACGGTCGTTTCGAGGTCTACACCCACGGGGGCGGGCGCTCGACGGGTGTCGACGCCGTGAGCTGGGCGGTGATCGCTGAACGGCTCGGTGCGGGGGAGATCTTGCTCACGTCGATGGACCGCGACGGCACGAAGCTCGGCTACGACGGCGAACTCTTGCGCGCCGTCGCGGAGGCGACGCGCATTCCCCTCGTCGCGTCGGGTGGCGCGGGGAATCTCGACCACCTGCTCGAAGGGGCGCACTCGGGCGCCGACGCGCTATTGGCAGCGTCGCTTTTTCATTTCGGCGAGGCGACGATCGGCGAAGTGAAGCGCTTCCTCGCCGCAAACGGTGTCGCGGTGCGGCCAGCGTCGCCACTCGGCGACTCTCGTCTGGCAACGGAGACGACGTCGTGAAGAGCCAGGAGATCAAACGGCGTGAGCGGAGAGAGATGCGATGACGGAAGATTTGACCCAAGGAGACGTCGCCGCGGTCGTCGGCGGCGTGGCGTTCGGACCAGCGGGTCTCGTCCCCGCCATCGTCCAAGACGCTGCGAGCCGCGACGTGCTGATGCTCGGCTACATGAACGCCGAGGCGATGCGGCGGACTCTGACGTCCGGTCGCACGTGGTTCTTCTCAAGGAGCCGCCAGCGACTCTGGGCGAAAGGGGAGACGTCCGGCAGCTTCCAGCGAGTCCGTCGCGTTTTTATCGATTGCGACGGCGATGCCATCATTGTCGAGGTCGATCAGCAAGGCTCGGGCGCCTGCCACACCGGCGCATGGTCATGCTTCGAAGAGCGCTTCGTCGCCGATCGCTAACGACATCTGGTGCGCCGCGCCGATGCGGTTTCGCGCGGTCGACCTGAGGCGGTCCGGTCGCCGATCGAACCGGCACCGCTACTCGTACCGGGTCCCGGCGCGCAGTGGATCGGTCGTTAGACGAATCCAAGGCCGGGGGATCTCTCGGGGACCCGTTCGTTCGGGAATTCTCGGAGGTGAAACGGAGTGTTCTTCTGTAGGGCACACTCCTGAAACATCGCGATCCTTATGATTTCGCTGCCGGACGATAAGAGCGCGCTCGCGGTTCGCACCGGCGGCTGAGCGCACCCAAGGGTCCTCGGAGGCCGAGGGTCGCGTCACAGCTAGGGGCAACTTTGCGTCTCGACGACTCCGTCGGCGGGAAAGACGTTTGCGTCGTGAGATATGCAATTGGCGGATTTTGGCCTTCCTCGGGACCAGTACGATCTCTCAACCGGAGGACGATCGCGACCGCTCCGTTCGTTCGGGGTGCGTTCACCGGTGACCGCGTCGAGATTTCCGGAGTCACCGTGAGCGAGTGTCATCCACCTCGGGACCTGTACGACCCCAACTTCGAGCACGACGCCTGTGGCGTTGGCTTCGTTGCTGATCTCCGTCGCGGCGCGAGCCATGAGGTCGTCGAACTCGGCCTCACCGCCTTGGAGAATCTCCGCCACCGTGGCGCATTCGGTGCTGACCCCCAAACGGGCGACGGTGCCGGAATCTTGGTCCAAATGCCGGATCGCTTCTTCCGCTCAGTGCTCGCATTCGACCTCCCGCCAACGGGTGCATACGCGAGCGGGATGATGTTCCTTCCGAAAGACGAACGAATCGCCGAACAAGCGCGGCAGGACTTCTCGGAACTGGCTGCCGAGGAGGGACTGCGCATCCTCGGTTGGCGATCGGTCCCGGTCAACCTCGAAGTCGCGGGTTCAGCGGCACTCGCCGTGGCGCCGGACTTCGCTCAGGTCGTTGTTGCGGCCGACACGAGTGGAGCACGGCCGGCCTTGTCAGGACTCGGCCTCGAACGTGCGGCGTACGTGTTGCGCAAGCGCTTCGAGCACGTGCACCGGAACTGCTACCTGCCGTCGCTCTCGACACGGACCTTCGTCTACAAAGGCATGCTCGCTACCGAACAGCTGCGCCGCTTCTTCCCCGACCTGTCCGACGAACGTTTCGAAAGCGCGCTCGCGCTCTTCCACTCGCGGTTTTCGACGAACACGTTCCCGTCGTGGCCGCTAGCTCACCCGTACCGCGTTGTCGCGCACAATGGCGAGATCAACACGATCATGGGGAACAGGAATTGGATGCGCGCCCGCGAGGCACTGCTCGAGACCGATCTCATCCCTGGTGACCTCCGGCGGATCTTCCCGATCGCGACCCCGGGAGCGAGCGACTCCGCGACCTTCGACGAAGTCGTCGAGCTCCTCACACTGACGGGAAGATCACTACCACACTCCCTTTTGATGATGATCCCTGAGGCCTGGGAGAACGACACCGAGATGTCGCCGGATCTGCGCGCGTTCTTCCGATTCCACTCGTGCCTCATGGAGCCGTGGGACGGACCGGCGGCGATCGTGTTCACCGACGGCGACGTGATCGGCGGGATCCTCGACCGGAACGGTCTGCGACCGGCGCGCTATTGGGTGACTACCGATGGATTGGTCGTGCTCGCTTCCGAGGTCGGCGTGCTCGACGTCGCTCCAGAACGCATCGCCCGCAAAGGACGCCTGTCGCCAGGGCGAATATTCCTCGCCGACATCCGGGCCGGGCGCATCGTCGAGGACGCAGAGATCAAAGCGAGCCTCGCAGCCGAACGACCGTACCGGAGGTGGGTGGACGACCACCTCGTTGCGATCGGCGACCTCCCAGGGCGACAGATGGCCGTTCCCGACCACGAGACGCTGATCCACGAGCAACGCCTGTTCGGCGTCACCGAGGAAGATCTCCGCCTCATCCTCGCCCCGATGGCGACGACTGGGGTGGAGCCGGTCGGTTCGATGGGCTCGGACACGCCCGTCGCGCCGTTGTCGGATCGACCACGGCTGTTGTTCGATTACTTCTTCCAGTTGTTTGCGCAAGTGACGAATCCACCGCTCGACGCGATCCGCGAGGAGCTCGTCACGTCGCTCGGAGCCACCGTCGGTGGCGAGCGCAATCTGCTCGACGCCACCCCGAGTTCGGCGCGCCAGGTAAGCCTCGAGTTCCCGATCATCGGAGTCGACGACCTCGCGAAGCTCGTCCATATCAATTCGCGCGGCGAGACGCCGGGTTTCCGCTCCTTCGTCGCCCGCGGGCTCTACCCGGTGGGCGGAGGCGGCGCCGCGTTGGCCGAGAGCCTCGCGCGCGTCTGCGACGAGGTCCTCGAGGCGATTCGCGCCGGCGCCAACATCGTCGTCCTTTCGGACCGCGGGGCGACGGGCGAACTCGCGCCGATCCCGTCGCTCTTGCTCACCTCGGCGGTGCACCACCATCTCGTCCGGGAAAGGGCGCGCACGCAAACCGGGCTCGTCGTCGAGAGCGGTGACGCCCGAGAGGTCCACCACATGGCTTTGCTCGTCGGCTACGGAGCGGCGGCAGTAAACCCGTATCTCGCCGTCGACTCGGTGCTCCGTCTCGTGCGTGAAGGCGTTCTCACCATCTCCGAGCACGACGCGGTGCACAACCTCATCAAGGCACTCGGCAAGGGCGTCTTGAAGGTGATGTCGAAGATGGGCATCTCGACGATCGGCTCGTACACCGGCGCGCAGGTCTTCGAAGCCGTCGGCCTCGATCCGGGCGTGATCGACCACTACTTCACCGGGACCTCGAGCAAGCTTGGTGGCGTCGGCCTCGACGTGCTCGCGGAGGAGGTGGCTGCTCGCCACCGCTTCTCCTTCGAGCACCGGGGCGGGGAGACCGCCCATCGAGAGCTCGAGGTCGGCGGCGAGTACCAGTGGCGACGCGAAGGCGAATACCACCTGTTCAACCCGCGCACGGTCTTCAAGCTGCAGCACGCGACGCGGGCGAAGCGCTACGAGATCTTCAAGGAGTACACGAAAGCGGTCGATGACCAATCGGCGCATCTCGCGACGTTGCGCGGGCTGCTCGGCCTCCGCACCGGCGATGAGGTGCTGCGCCCACCGATACCTATCGACGAGGTCGAACCGGTCGAAGAGATCGTCAAGCGTTTCGCGACCGGCGCGATGTCCTACGGGTCGATCTCCGCGGAGGCCCACGAGACCCTCGCCGTCGCGATGAATCGCCTGGGCGCCCGCTCGAATTCCGGAGAGGGCGGCGAGGATCCTGCGCGATATGTATCGGACCCGAATGGCGACTCCCGGATCAGCCGCATCAAGCAGGTCGCCTCCGCGCGTTTCGGTGTCACGAGCGAGTACCTCGTCAACGCCACCGACCTCCAGATCAAGATGGCGCAAGGCGCCAAACCTGGTGAGGGCGGCCAGCTCCCGGGTGCGAAGGTCTACCCCTGGATCGCGAAGACCCGCCACGCGACGCCTGGTGTCGGGCTGATCTCTCCGCCGCCGCACCACGACATCTACTCGATAGAGGACCTCGCGCAGTTGATCCACGACCTCAAATCGGCGAACGACCGCGCTCGCATCCACGTGAAGCTCGTCGCCGAGGTGGGAGTTGGCACGGTGGCAGCGGGCGTTGCGAAGGCGCACGCCGACGTGGTCCTCATCTCGGGAGGAGACGGTGGCACCGGCGCCGCGCCGCTCACCTCGATCAAGCACGCGGGCGTCCCCTGGGAGCTCGGGCTTGCCGAGACGCAGCAGACCTTGGTGCGCAATGCATTGCGCGATCGGATCGTCGTGCAGGTCGACGGTCAGATGAAGACCGGTCGCGACGTCGTGATCGCCGCGCTGTTGGGCGCCGAGGAATTCGGGTTCGCGACGGCGCCGCTTGTCGTGTCGGGTTGCGTGATGATGCGCGTCTGCCATCTCGACACCTGTCCGGTCGGGATTGCCACCCAAAATCCCCAATTGCGCGAGCGCTTCAGCGGCCGACCGGAGTTCGTCGAGACATTTTTCACCTACATCGCCGCGGAGGTGCGGGAGTACCTCGCTGCGCTCGGGTTTCGTCGTCTCATCGACGCCGTCGGGCACGTCGAATGCCTCGACATCGAAGAGGCGGTCGGGCACTGGAAAGCCGCCGGGCTCGATCTCGCGCCCTTGCTGGCCCGGGTGGAGCCGGATCACGGAGTGACGGCGCTCCACCAGGCGCGACCTCAAGACCACGGCCTCGAACGAGCGCTCGATCGCCTGCTCATCGAACAAGCCGAACCGGCACTCGCGCGCGGCGAACCGGTATCGATCAGCGCGCTCGTGCGCAACACCCACCGATCCGTTGGCACGATGCTCGGCGCCGAGGTGACGAGGCGGTGGGGAGGGGCTGGGCTTCCCGCCGGCACGATCACGATCACGCTCGATGGCTCGGGCGGCCAGAGCTTTGGTGCCTTCCTCCCAACCGGCGTGACGATCGTGCTGCGCGGTGACACGAACGACTACCTCGCGAAGGGCCTTTCGGGAGGCATCGTCGTCGTGCGACCGCCGCTTGACGCCGGATTCGTCGCCGAGGAGAACGTCATCGCCGGCAACGTGTGCGGGTACGGCGCCACCGGCGGCGAGATCTACGTTTCCGGTCAGGTCGGTGAACGCTTCGGTGTGCGCAACTCTGGGGCAACAGCCGTGGTCGAGGGCGTCGGCGACCACGGTTGTGAGTACATGACCGGTGGTCGCGTCGTCGTACTGGGCGCGATCGGTTGGAACTTCGCGGCGGGGATGTCAGGAGGCGTCGCGTTCATCTACGACCCCGACGACGCTTTGTCACAGAAGATCAACCACGAAATGGTCGACATCGAGCCCATCGACGCGGACGACCGAGCCTTTCTCGAAGCGACGATCGAACGACACTTCGTTCTCACCGACTCTGCGGTCGCGAGACGCGTGAGCGCCGGCGGCCGTTCCAGCTACGAGCAGTTCAAAAAGGTGATGCCCCGTGAGTACCGGCGCGTCCTTGAAGTGACTCGAGCGGCGATCGCACAAGGTGCGTCGGTCGACGAGGCGGTCATGGCGGCGACGCGTGGCTGATCCACGGGGATTCCTCAAGTTCGGGCGCGAGAACGCGACACGCCGCCCGGTCACAGAGAGGATCCGCGATTGGCGCGAGGTCTACAGCGCGTTCCCTCCCGACGCGCTCAAGCGTCAGGCGACGCGCTGCATGAGCTGTGGGATTCCCTTTTGCCACGAGGGTTGCCCGCTCGGGAACCTCATTCCCGATTGGAACGATCTCGTCGTCGCAAGCGACTGGCGCCGCGCCGCGCACCGTCTGCACGCCACGAACAACTTTCCCGAGTTCACCGGCCGGCTGTGCCCCGCGCCGTGCGAGGGGTCGTGTGTGCTCGGCCTCACCGACGAACCAGTATCGATCAAACAGATCGAACTCGAGATCGCGGAGCGGGCGACCGCGGCGCTCGAACCGGTGCGCCCGTCGGTCTCGACGGGTCGTCGGGTGGCGATCGTCGGCTCCGGTCCGGCCGGACTCGCCGCTGCGCAGCAGCTCACCCGCGTCGGACACGCGGTCACGGTGTTCGAACGCGCCCAGCGCCTCGGCGGGCTGATCCGTTACGGCGTCCCCGAATTCAAGCTCGAGAAGTGGGTGATTGACCGTCGGGTCGCGCAGATGGAGGCCGAAGGCACGCGCTTTGAGACGCAGGTGAGCGTTGGAGAGGTCGTTGCCGGAGCCTCGGCGCAACTTGATGTCCGGCGGGTGGTGCCGGCGGCCCAGCTCGCGAGCGAATTTGACGCGGTCGTGGTCGCGGTCGGTGCCTCGCGTCCTCGAGACCTTGAGTTGCCGGGGCGATCGCTTCGCGGGATCCACTTCGCGATGGAGTACCTGAAAGGAGCGAACCTCGTCTGCGAGGGAGCGCTTGATCGCCCGCCGATCGACGCCGCCGGCAAGCAGGTCGTCATCATCGGCGGCGGGGACACCGGGGCGGACTGCCTCGGTACCGTCCACCGTCAGCGCGCGGCATCAGTGCGACAGCTCGAGGTCCTCTCGGAGCCGCCCGCCACGCGAAGTGCCGACAACCCTTGGCCGACCTGGCCGCGCATCTTGCGTTCCTCGGCGGCACACGAGGAGGGCGGTGACCGCCTGTACTCGGTCGCGACGTCGTCGTTCGTCGATCGCGGCGATGGCTCGGTCGGCGCGATCTCGGTGGAAACGTGCGAACTCATCGACGGCCGTTTCGCGCCTTCCGGGCGAACGCGAGAGATATTGCGAGCCGACCTCGTCCTCCTCGCGCTCGGTTTTCTCGGACCCGAGCGCGAAGGGGTTGTCGGCGAGCTCGACCTTGCGCTCGATCCGCGTCAGAACATCGCGATCGATCGGGAGTACCTGACGACCGTGCCCGGTGTGTTCGCCTGCGGAGATGCTGCGCGAGGCCAGAGCCTCGTCGTCTGGGCCATCGCGGAAGGTCGCTCCGCCGCCGCTGCGGTTGATCGGCACTTGATGGGGTCGACGGTCCTGCAGGCGCCGTTGCATCCGGGGGCGATGGCCCTCAGCTAGATCAGCGGTTCGAGATCATCTCGGACGAGTCGGCGCGGGAGCCGAAGCTGACGAGGTGAAGCTGGGTGCGGTCTTCGTCGCGGCACCTGAGGAGGTCGAGGGATCAGGCCCTGTTATGAAGAGCGATCCCTGCGGCTACGCAGCCGTCACGCGCCCTTGAGCGGCGTGATCGCCTCGAGCTTGTTGAGAATCCGGACCCGTTCGACTTCGACGTCGTATCTCGCCTGCAGATTGAGCCAGAAGGGCTCGGTCGTGCCGAAGAAACGGG
>JBAVUF010000182.1:0-9072 GCA_049696635.1 Acidimicrobiales bacterium
ACGCCCGCCACCTTCGCCGCCGGAATCGAGATGCTCGGTTCGGGCGGCACCTACGTGCTCGTGGGGGTGCCGAGGCCGGCGCCCGCCGCCTTCGATCTGCAACGGTTCTTCGACCGGCGGCTGCGCGTTCTCGTCTCGCACGGGGGCGACCACCTGCCGGCCGAGGACTTCCCGGTTCTCGCAACGCGCGCGCTCGCCGGCGAGATCGACCTCAAAGGACTGGTGTCGAAGCGGATCACGCTCGACGATCTCACGAGCGCCTTCGCCGACATGCGAGCAGGTCGCGTCGTTCGCTCGATCGTGACGAGCTTCTGAGGCCGCGTAGGCTTCTGACATGGATCTCCGCGACACTCCGGAGGAGGCGGCCTTTCGCGCCGAGGTACGGACTTGGCTGCAGGCGCACCTCCCTGCCGAAGCTGGTGTCGAGTGGAGCCGGGAGATGCACGCCGCCGGGTACGCCGGCGCGACCTGGCCGGTCGAGTACGGCGGCGGTGGCCTTTCCTACGGCCACCAGGCGATCATTCTCGAGGAGTTCGCCCGCGCGGAAGCGCCGAGCCACATCAATCCGATCGGGCTCGGCATGGCCGGGCCGACGATCATGTTTCACGGCACCGGCGAGCAGAAAAAGCGCCACCTGCCGCGGATCCTCTCGGCCGAAGAGATCTGGTGCCAGGGCTTTTCCGAGCCAGGCGCCGGGTCCGACCTCGCCGCGGTCCGCACCCGGATCGAGGCCCGAAGCGACGACTTCCTCGTCAACGGTCAAAAGGTCTGGTCGTCGTTCGCGCACTTCGCCGACTTCTGCATCCTGCTCGGACGGAGCGACCCGGACTCGGAGCGCCAAGCCGGGCTCACCTATGTAATTGTCGACATGCACTCGCCGGGAGTCGAAGTGCGCCCCTTGCGTCAGATCACCGGCGAGAGCGAGTTCAACGAGATCTTTTTCACCGACGTCTCTGTTCCGCGCGAAAACCTGCTCGGCGAGATCGGCGGTGGCTGGAAGGTCGCGATGACCACGCTGCTGCACGAACGCGGGACGCTCGGCATCGCGCTCACCGGCGTGCTCGACGCCCAGGTCCGCCGCCTCATCAGCCTCGCCCGCGAACGCGCCGCCGACGACCCGTTCGTGCGCGACCGCGTCGCCCAGGAGTGGATCGAACTGCAGGCGCTGAAGTTCACCAACTACCGCTCGCTCACCACGCTCGCGAAGACGGGCATCCCGGGGCCGGAGGGATCGGTCTCCAAGCTGCACTATTCAGAGCAGAATCAACGGCTCACGAAGCTCGCGATGGAGATCCTCGGTGGCGAGGACGACGGCTACTGGGGGTACCAGCAGCTGCGCAGCCGTGGCAACACGATCGAAGCGGGGACGAGCGAGATCCTGCGCAACATCATCGCCGAGCGCGTCCTCGGACTGCCGAGATCCCGCTGATGCAGTTCGCGCTCACCGACGAGCAGGAGATGCTGCGCCGCGAGGTGCGTCGTTATTTCGCCCAGCGGTACCCCGAAACGAACGAATGGGACAGCTCTGAATGGCCCGAGCTCGCGAAGCTCGGGTGGACGGGGATTTCGGTGCCCGAGGCCCTCGGCGGCACCGGTCTCGGCCTGCTCGACGAGACCGTCGTCTTCGAAGAGTGCGGTCGGGCGAGATTCCCCGGTCCGTTCGTCACGACCGTCGGGCTCGCGCTACCGGCCCTCGATCCCGAGCGCCAGGCGCGTCTCGCAGCCGGCGAGGCCACCTTCAGCGTCACATTCGACGGCATCACCGCTCCCGATCGCGACCTCGTCGACGAGGTGATCACCGTCACCGATCCCGGGACGGCCGAGCGCGTGCGCGTGCGCGGATTTTGCGCGCTCGCCCTCGAGTCAGTGGGCATCTCGCAGCGCGCGCTCGAGATCGGCGTCGAGCACGCGCGTTCGCGCGAGCAGTTCGGCAGGCCGATCGGCGTGTATCAGGCGGTGTCACACAAGCTGGCCGACACCTACGTCGAGACCGAACTCGCCCGCTCGCTCGCCTACTGGGCGGCGTGGTGCGTGACCGAGACGGACAAAGACGCGCGTGTCGCAGCGGCGTCGGCGAAGGCGTACGCAGCGGATGCCGCAGTGGCGGCGTGCGAACGATCGATCCAGGTTCTCGGTGGTATCGGGATGACCTGGGAGCACGTTTTGCACCGCTACTACAAGCGTGCGCAGTGGATCCAGGCCTTCGGCGGACATGCGCAACGCCAGCGGGCATTCGTCGCGGGCGCGTTGCTCGACTGAGTACCGGAGAACACGGGTGGGTCGGTAGCGGTGCGGGCTCCGGACAGGGGATCGAAACCGGGCGAGCGGCGCAACACGCCCGCGTCGGTGAGCATTTGCGGGCGAAGGGCGCGTCCACGCGGAAGGAGGTGCCGGCGCTGGACGGACAGATGATGGACTTCCAACTCACGCTGCCACCGCTGCTTCGGCGCGCCGAGCAGTACTTCGGCGATCGCGAGATCGTCACGCGGCTCCCGGACAAGAGCTTCCATCGCTACACCTACCGCGAAATGACGAGGCGCGCGAAGCAGCTGGCAGTCGCGCTCAGGCAGCTCGGCCTGGAACGCGGCGATCGCGTCGCGACGTTGTGCTGGAACCACCACCAGCACATGGAGGCCTACTTCGGCATCCCCTGTGGCGGCTTCGTGCTGCACACCGTCAACCTGCGCCTGCACCCCTCCGACGTTGCCTACATCGTCAATCACGCGGGTGACCGCGCGCTGATCGTCGACTCGAGCGTGATGCCGCTGTACGAAGCGATTCGCGACCAGACGCATTTCGAACACGTCTTCGTCGTCGAGGACTCGTACGAAGACCTGCTCGCCTCCGCCGACCCAGACGACTGGCAGGACCCGGAACTCGACGAGCGTGAAGCAGCCGCGATGTGCTTCACGAGCGGGACGACCGGGCGCCCGAAAGGTGTCGTCTACTCGCACCGCTCGACCGTGCTGCACGCGTTCGGGGTGAAGTCGATAGCACCCATGGGGCTCGCCATCCAAGAACGCGACGCGATCTTGCCGGTCGTTCCGATGTTCCACGTGAACGCCTGGGGCTACCCGTACGTGGCGGCGATGATCGGTGCGAAGCTCGTCTTCCCCGGGCCACATGTCGACCCGGAGAGCCTCCTCGATGACTTCGTCGAAGAGCGAGTCACCTTCACCGCCGGCGTGCCAACGATTTGGCTGCGCGTGCTCCAGATGCTCGATGACAACCCGGGCCGATGGGACCTCTCCGCGCTGCGCGCCATGTTGGTCGGCGGCTCGTCGGTGCCCCGGGCGATGATCAGCGCGTTCAAGGAACGTCACGGCCTGACCGTCATCCAGGGCTGGGGCATGACGGAGACGTCGCCCGTCGCCTCGACGACGGATTACGTGGGCGACCTGCGGGACTCGGACCCGGAGACGAAATACGACTTCGCGGCGATGGCTGGGCTGCCGCTCCCCTTCGTCGAGGTCCGCGTCCGCGCCGGCGAGGACGAGGTTGCCTGGGACGGCGAGACGATGGGCGAGCTTGAAGTCCGTGGGCCGTGGATCGCGGCGTCGTATTACGACAGTCCCGACGGGGCGAGTCGCTGGACGAAGGACGGGTGGTTCAAGACCGGTGACATCGTCACGATGCATCCACGTGGATTCATCCAGATCAAGGATCGCTCGAAGGACGTGATCAAGTCCGGCGGCGAGTGGATATCTTCGGTCGATCTCGAGAACGCGCTGATGGCCCATCCTGCGGTCGCCGAGGCCGCGGTGATCGCCGTCCCTGACGAGACGTGGCAGGAGCGCCCGCTCGCCGCGGTCGTCTTAAAGCCCAACAGCTCGTGCGACGACAACGAGTTGCGCGATTTCCTCGCTCCACATTTTGCGAAGTGGTGCCTGCCGGACCGATTCGAGTTCATGGACGAGATTCCGAAGACTGCCGTTGGCAAGTTCAAGAAGACGACTCTGAGAGAGATATTCGCCGGCGAGCGCCCGACGACTACGTGATCCCTCGATCGCACGCGCTCGCGGCGCAATGAGCGCCTCCCCGCCAGAGGTCCCCTCGGGACGGCACGCGTCGCAATTATCGATCTCGCAGCTCTCCGTCGAGTTCGGCGGCCTGCGAGCCCTCGAGAACGTTTCGATGACGGCGAGCCAAGGAGAAATCGTCGGGCTCATCGGGCCGAACGGCGCCGGCAAAACGACGCTGTTCAATGCGATCTGCGGGTTCGTCCCCGCAACGTCCGGCTCGATCGCCTACGAGGGCATCTCGTTGTCCAAAATGCGTCCTCACGATCTGTCGAAGCTCGGGATCGCGCGCACCTTGCAAGGTGTTGGTCTGTGTCGCTCGATGACGGTGCTCGAGAACGTGATGCTCGGTGCGCAGGCGCGGCTTCACGCCGACTTCGCCTCGGCACTGCTCGGAGTCTGGCGTTCGAGCAGGGAGGAGCGTCGCGTCGCGAAAACCGCGCTGGCTCTTCTCGATGAGCTCGGCGTCGGCCCGTACTCCTCGCGCAACGCCGCCTCACTCCCGTACGCGATTCAAAAGCGCGTCGCGCTGTGTCGCGCCCTCATCGCCCAACCAACGATGCTCTTGCTCGACGAACCGGCGAGCGGGCTGTCGGGTCACGAAATGGACGAACTCGCGTCGCTCATCAAGGATCTCGTGCAACGCATGGGGATCCTGCTCGTCGAACACCACATGGACCTCGTCACCTCGGTTTGCGACCGGGTCGTCGTCCTCAACTTCGGCCATGTGATCGCGGACGGTACTCCCGACGAAATACGCGCCAATCCCGAGGTCACGACCGCATATCTCGGAGACGAGGTGCGGACCGCCACCGAGGAGACGACCATCGATGCTTGAGGTCGAGGAGCTGAGTGTCTCGTACGGCGCGATCGCCGCGCTGCAGTCGGTGAACCTGCGCGCGCCGAGCGGCGAGATCACGTCGGTGCTCGGAGCGAACGGGGCGGGCAAGACGACTCTTTTGAGAACGATAAGCGGGCTCGTGAAGCCGCGCGCCGGCTCGGTGCGATTCGACGGCGACGAACTGATCGGGCACCCCGTCGAGTCGGTCGCGCGGCGAGGTGTCGCGCACGTCCCCGAAGGGCGCGGAGTCATCGAAGAACTCACGGTCGAAGAAAATCTGCGCCTCGCGACGCTCTGGTGTGTCAGACCGCGAGAAAGACGCCACGCGATCTCGCAGACTTACGAAATCTTCCCGCGACTCGGTGAGTTCCGACACGGGCGCGCTTCGGCACTGTCGGGTGGCGAACGTCAGATGCTCGCCCTCGGACGGGCGCTCATAACCAAACCAAGACTCTTGCTCCTCGATGAGCCGTCCCTCGGCCTCGCGCCACTCGTCGTCCGCCATCTGATGGAGCTGTTGTCGGAGTACACGCGCGGATCAGACACGACGGTTGTCCTTGTCGAACAGAACGCGCGCAGCGCCTTGTCGGTGTCGAAAACAGCCGTGGTCTTGAACCTCGGCGAGGTCGTCACGACCGAGTCGGCGGAAGCGTTGCAGCGCGACGCCGCGCTGCGCCACCACTACCTGGGCTTCTGAGCAAGTAGCCATGAGCCTGTTCCTCGACTACACGCTGAACGGGGTCACCCAGGGCATGATCTTCGCCGCGCTGGCGCTGGCGCTCGTCCTCATCTACCGCTCAACGCGAATCATCAACTTCGCGCAGGGCGCGATGGGGATGATGACGACCTTCATCGCCTTCAGTCTCCTCAACGACGGTTTTTCGTACTGGTGGGCGTTCGCCGCCGTGCTCGCCATCGGTTTCGCCTTCGGCATCGTCGTCGAACGTATCTTGATCCGTCCTTTGCAGGGCCGTTCGGAACTCAATCCGGTGATCGTCTCGATCGGCTTGCTCATCGTGCTCGAGGGCGTCGCCGGTGCCGTTTGGGGCAACTCGTCGCGCGGATTCCCGGCAGCATTCTCCCAGAGCGGCCTCGTGATCGGTCACACGCACATCGCCTTTTCACACTTCGACGTCTTCATCGTCGTCGCGGTGCTCGTGCTCCTCGCCGCGATGCTCGTGCTCTTCAGAGGGACCGCGCTCGGCCTGCGGATGCGCGCATCGGCGTTGGCACGCGAGACCTCCCGGTTGCTCGGGGTGCGCGTCGGCGTGATGCTCACCCTCGGCTGGGCACTCGCCGGGGTGGCGGGCTCGTTGGCTGGGTTGCTCACCGCGCCGACGAGCTCGTTCAGCCCGTACTTCATGGATCTCGACCTGATCTATGCGTTCACCGCCGCGGTTATCGGCGGTCTCGAAAGTCCGGTCGGCGCGCTCGTCGGCGGGCTCGTCACCGGGCTCACGATCTCGTATGTGGGCGGCTATCTGGGATCTGGCCTCGAGCCGCTCGGTGCGCTCGTGTTGCTCACAGTGGCATTGACGGCGCGCCCGGAAGGCATCTTCGCCCGATCACCGGCCCGCCAGGTTTGAGATGAGCACCGAGGCGACCGGCGCCCTCGTATCCGACACGCTTGCCGGCGAACCTCGCCCGCACCGTCACGCACCAGGGTGGGTGCGCGTCCCGTCCCAACCGCTCGTGCGGCATCTCGCGCTCGCGGTCGTCGCAGGAGTCGTTCTGTACTTCGTCACGAACGCGCTCAGCCCATACAACGACTACTTGGTCGGCGAGATGGCGTTGTACTTCGTCGCGTTGGCAGGACTCAGCCTGCTGACCGGGCAGAGCGGCCAGATATCGATCGGCCACGGCGGCTTTATGGCCGTCGGCGCGTATGCGCTCGCACTTTTGATGACCCATACCCAAATCGACTTCGTCCTCGAGCTCGCCTGCGCGACCGCGGTCACCGCGCTGCTCGGCCTCGTCGTCGGAATCACGTCGACGCGACTGAAAGGGCCGTACCTCGCCGGCATGACGCTCCTCATCGCGCTGGCGCTGCCGCCCATCGCCGACAAGTGGAGCAGCGTCTTCGGTGGCGATCAAGGGCTTGCGACAACGGTGCCGGCAGCGCCCGGATCGGTCAATCCCGAAGAATGGCTCACCTGGATACAGCTTCTTGGCGCCCTGATCACGGCGGTGGTGCTCGCCAATCTCGTGCGCAGCCGCTTTGGCCGTTCGTTTCGCGCCGTACGCGACAACGAGGTCGCCGCCTCACTCGCCGGCGTGCACGTCGCGCGCACAAAAGTCGTCGCCTTCGTCGTCTCCGCCGCCTGCGCTGGTCTTGCCGGCGCGTTCTTGGCGCTCTCAACCGGGGTCGTGAATACC
Source organism: Acidimicrobiales bacterium (assembly GCA_049696635.1). GTDB lineage: Bacteria > Actinomycetota > Acidimicrobiia > Acidimicrobiales > Bog-793 > CAVRXQ01. Next base: position 7,237 of record JBAVUF010000182.1, read on the forward strand.
GGCGAGTTCCCACTCACGTTGTCGATCCAGCTTCTCGCCGCGATGGTGCTCGCCGGAACGGGGAGCCTGATCGGGATGGTATGGGGTGCGATCCTGCTCGTCTACGTACCGCAATGGTCGACATCGATTTCGAGCCACCTCAACCTGGGGACCGGCGCCAACGCGTACCTGGCGACTATCATTTTCGGCGCGGTGCTGATCGTCGTAATGATCGCGACGCCGACGGGCATCCAAGGGGGGCTTCGTTGGTTGTGGCGCCAGGTGTCCACTCCTTTCGCGCGCCGATGGGCGCGGACATCCTCCGCAACCTCTCCCGTTTGAGCAGTCGTCGACGCGCGCGTGAGCACTCGCTCACGGCGATGAGCACTCAGCAGTAAATGACATAAACAAAGGAGCAACGATGCAACGGAAAGACCACATTTCAATGGTCCGTTGGGTACGCGTGCTCACGGCAACCGCGATGGCGGTAGCGCTATCAGCGACGGTGTTCACTTCGGCATCGTCGGCTTCGTCATCGCCCGGCGTCACTGGCAACTCGATCCGCATCGGCGCGACCGTTCCGCTTACCGGTCCGGCCGCTCCTGGATATGACGAGATCGCGCCTGCCATGGACGCCGTCTTCGACTGGGTGAACGCGCATGGCGGGATCTACGGACGAAAGATCCACTACACGATCCTCGATGACGCGTACAACCCGGCGAATACCGCGACGCTGACGCGCAAACTCGTCTTGCAGGACAACATCTTCGCTGATGTCGGCTCACTGGGGACACCGACGCAATTGGCCGTGCAGTCGTATCTCAACACAGAAAAGGTGCCACAGCTCTTCGTCGAGTCGGGATGCAACTGCTGGAGCAGCTCGAAGTATCCGCTGAGCTTCGGATGGCAGCCGCCGTACACCGTCGAGGGCAAGATCCTCGGCGCGTACATCAAGCAGCACTTCCCAGGGAAGAAAGTTGGCTACCTGTACCAAGACGACGAGTTCGGACAGGACTTCGTCAAAGGTCTCGACATGGAGATCCCCGCGTCGTCGATCGTGTCGCGGCAGACCTACGACGCCGCGACGTTGTCCGGGGTCCTCGCCAACCAGATGGGCGCGCTGAAACAAGCGGGCGCGCAGGTAGTGGCGATGGCGACCATTCCCGCGGCAACGGCGCTCGCGATGCTGCCAGCCGCAGAGATCAGCTACTTCCCGCAGTACGCGATCTCGAGCGTCGGCTCCGACCCACCGACGGTCGGCCCTCTGCTCGAGGCGTTCACCAAGGCCGGCGGAGGCACCGCCGCCGAAGCGGCGGCGGCGACTGGGCTGTTGAACGGCGTCATCAGCCTTTCGTACTTCGCGCCCGAGTCCGATCCGTCGAACGCGTGGGTGAAGACCGAAACGGCACTGCTGAAGAAGTACGCGCCGTCGGTTTGGGCTAAATATGGCCTGGACGGGAACACCGGGTACGGCGTCGCGCTCGCGTACACGTTCGTGCAGGCGCTGCAAGCAGCGGGTAAGAACCTGACACGCCAGAGCCTCGTGGCGGCGATCGAGAAGTACGGGCAAAGCTTCATCACGCCCGGTTTCGTTCCGCCCTCGTACTCGAAGACCGTGCACTACGGCTTCCAGGGCGAAGAGGTCACGGAGCTCTCCTCATCGGCACCGAAGGCGAAGACGCCGACGGGTGATTGGATCGGTGTCAAGGCGCTCACGAAGGTCGAAGTGACGAACGCCGGCGCCGGACCGATCAAGACCTACACCGGAAAGACGTCGACCCCGCCGAAGAGCTTGACAAGCTCGATCTGATCGGCTCGTCGTTCATTCGTCCGGCACGGGTCGGCGCTAGCCGACCC
>JBAVUF010000183.1:0-3568 GCA_049696635.1 Acidimicrobiales bacterium
TCGTCATCCCGAGAGCAGCTTCTCGCCTGCTCGCAGCGGAAGATCGATCGTGTTCCCCGCAGGAGCGAGCGGACAGACCCACTGCGGGTCGTAGCGACACGACGGGTGATAAAGGAAGTTGAAGTCGACGATGAGTGACCCGTCGCGTCCGCCGAGGTCAGATCCTTTCGCCGTGTCCAAGCAGTAGCGACCGCCTCCATAGGTCTCGTCGCCCGCGGTCGAGTCCCGAAGTGGCAGGAATAGTCCTCCGCCGTACTGCTCGAGCCACCACACATCGACCTTGGCGCCAATCGGATCGGGCAGTTCCACGCGACCTACCAACCGCATCGTCGTTTGTGTGTTGTCAGTGGCCACCTCAATGCGCACTTGGTCGGCGACGGAGATCACCGGTGTCACGAAACGAACGAGAGGGTCGTACGGCCAGTACGGCAGCCCCGTCTCGCACAGCGGGTCGTCGGAAGCAAGCGGGCTTTGGGGATGAGAACGAAACAGGGCGTCCCTCCCCTGGCGCCAGAGCTCGTGTCCTTCCTCGGGGTCCTCAGACGATCGAACGGCCGCGTAGAGCTCGGCAACCCGTCTTCGCCAGTCGGCGAGCTGCAATTCGATCAAAGGAGACAGATCGACTCAGCGCAGCGAAGTTGCGACTACGAGCATCGAATCGTCACAACTGGCGCCATCCCGCCCCGAAGTCACGACGGACTCGAGCGTTCCGGAACCCCACTCCGTTGAAGTGTGTCGAGGAGGTCGAGAAGAGGACGCGACCCAAGTCGCGTAAAGATGTCCCGCGCCGTGCGCGCACCGTCTTCCGCGTCGGAGTGACCGCCGAGCAATACCACTTGGTCGAGGGCACAAAAGGCGCGATCGAGCGGAGATTCGAGCTCGTCCCAGGATCTCGCAGCGGTCTCGTAGAGCGCCATCGCTTCGTGGGTTCTTCCATCGAGAGCGGCCAAACCGGCATCGGTCGTCGTTCTCATCGTCGACATCAGCCGGCCGCGGAAGCTCTCCATCTGCGCACGGGTCGCGCGGGCGCCATCTTGATCGCCGATCCACAACTCCGCGCGCGCCTTTATCGTCAACGCCTCCGATGCGTTGATCCCGGCCGGTTCGACGGCGAATGACGATTCGGCGTCCTCTCGTGCACCGCGAAAGTCGTCGGCGACAAGCTTCATATACGCCCGGTGCCACAGGTGCGTCGCGTGCGTCGGTCGGTCCTCTTTTGACGCGATCGACTCGCCGATCGCGTCAGATTCGCGGATCGCCGTTTTGGGATCGACGATGAGCGCGTCGAGGAGCGCTCCAGTCATGCGACGGAAGACGACGGGATCGAGCATCGGATCGATCTCGAGCTCGTCGAACTCGGCATGAGCGGATTGTGCCGTTTCCCACTCCCCAGCCATGACGCCAAACTCGGCGATGTTCACGAGGTTGATCGTGAGAAAGATTCGATTACCCGCGCGTCGCGACATTTCAGCCGCGCGCAACGCAACATTCAACGATTCTCGTGGATCGTCGTCGGTCGCGAACACTGCGAGCAGCGTCAGCCATTCCGCCTGAAGCTCGACGAGACCGGCCGCCTCGACGATCTCGAGCGCGCCGCGCAGAAGGATCGCGGCCTCCCGCCGACGACCGAGTCCGTGGGCTGCGTAGGACCGGGCGACGACGGCTTGGGCGAGAGCTTCGGGATCATCGGTGCGCTCGGCGAACGAAAGCGCGCGCTCCGCCCATTCGACAGACGCCTCGCCGTGTCCCGCGCTCCGGTGCAACATTGCGACGCCCGATGCAAGGTTGGCCCGCACGAGTGGGTCACCCTCGTCTCCGAGCTCGGAAAAGGTTCCCTCACCCCGCGAGATCGTCGCGTCGAGCGAGTCAATAGTCGCGCGACCCCTCAGCGACCTCGAAAAGGCGTGCGCCGCCCGTTCCTTCTCACCGTGCACCGTGTACTCCTCGATCGCCCGATCGGAGTGCTCGATCGCGAGTTGGAGCTTCGCCGCGGTCCCCGCGGCTTGGCTCGCGAATTCCTCGATCTCGGCACGCTCGATCCCCGGAGCCGCGACCTCGAGGGATTGCTCAGCGAAGACGAGCGCCTGGTCCGGCGCCCCGAGAGAGAGCGCTCGTCTCCCCGCGCCGACGAGCGCGTCGCGCGAGGCACGTCCGAGCTCATCGCGCTCGGCATCGTCGGGGGACGACCGGTACGCCTCGAGGTAGTGCGATGCGACGACCCCGGCGAGCTCGTCTTCCCCGAGGGACTCGAGATACTCGGCTGCCGCGACGTGTCGCGCCCGGCGGTCCCGACGGGCGAGCGTTGAATACGCGACCTCGCGAATCACGCTCTGCAAGAACCCGTACTGGCCGCGCTCGGGCGATCGCGGATTGAGATCGATCGTGAGAAACTCCCGCCGGACGAGGTCACGCAGGACCGCCTCGAGCTCGCTCTGCTTCCTTTGGGTGATCGCGCCGAGCGCCGCCACGGTGAAGCTCTTCCCGAGAACCGATGCGTCTTGGATGAGCCCACGCTCTTCGGGAGGAAGCGCGTCGAGTCGTGACGCGATCAGCGCATGGAGGCTGTCGGGCAGCTCGACATCGGAAAGCTCGCCTGCGACCTCGTACGCGCCGTCAGCCTCGACGAGCAAGCCCTTGCCCGCGAGCATTCGGACGATCTCGACAGCGAAGAGCGGGACGCCCTCCGCCCGCTCGAGGATCCGCTCGGCGACGCGACCGGGGAGACCCGGGATAAGTCCGACGAGGAGCCCGTGCATCGCGTCTTCTGCGAGCGGCTCGAGGTGGAGAGACGTGAAGGTTCGCTGGCCAGCGCCCCAGTTCGGCCGGCGATCGTAGAGCTCGGGCCGGGAGAGCGCGACGACGAGTATCGGCTGGCTCCTCGACCACTCAAGAAGCGACTCGATGAAGTCGATGAGGCCGCTGTCGGCCCATTGCAGGTCTTCGAACACCATGACGACGGGGGCTTTTTCGGCGACGGATTCGAAAAAACGCCGCCACGCCGCGAATGTCTCGTCACGCGCTCCCGATGGTGCTTCCGCGAGTCCGAGCAAATGGGAAAGGCGCGGCGCGATCCAACCGCGTTCTTCTGGGTCGACGACGAACTCGGCGATCGTCTGCCCGAGCTTCTCCCTGGCGCTCGCCGGCTCGTCGTCCTCGCTGACGCGGGCGCGCATCCGCACCATCTCGGCGAGCGCCCAGAACGTGACGCCTTCGCCGTACGCGGGGCTACGGCCGTGATGCCAGTAGAAGTTGTCGACGACGCCGTCGGCGTACTTGTGAATCTCCCAAGACAGCCTGCTCTTGCCGATGCCGGGGATGCCTGTCACAGAGATGAGGCGAGCGCGCCGATCGCGGCGAAGCGAGTTGAGCGCGTCCTTCAACACGCGCAGCTCCTCGTCGCGCCCGACGAACGGCGGCTCGACGCCTTCCGGCCGCTCTGCGCCGCGCGTCTTGCTCACGACGCGCAACGCGCGCCACGCACGAACCGGTTCATCCTTCCCCTTCAGCGCCATCTGGCCGATTTCGCTGAAGGCGACCGCATGGTTCGTCGCCAGATACGTCGCCTCAC